>JAKLIT010000028.1 GCA_022709465.1 Candidatus Omnitrophota bacterium
GCTATCCTGCGGAAAGGTTCGGCAGGATAGCGCAGGACGCCGGAGCCGATATCTTCGTCATACAATCCACGGTCAGCACCGTGAAGCACCTCTCGAAGGAATACAAGGCCCTCGACATAAAGAAATTCTGCAAATCGGTCAAGATACCCGTCATAGTAGGCAACTGCGTCGGATATGACGTCGCTTTGGACCTGATGAACAGCGGCGCGTCCGCTATACTCGTCGGTATAGGCCCCGGCGCGGCGTGCACGACAAGAGGCGTGCTCGGTATCGGTGTGCCGCAGGTTACGGCGACCGTGGATTGCGCGGCTGCCCGTGACGCGTTCTTCAAGAAGACCAAGAAATATATCCCGATAATCACCGACGGCGGAATGAGGGCCGGCGGCGATATCTGCAAGGCGTTCGCCTGCGGTTCTGATGCCGTCATGGTAGGTTCGGCTTTCGCGAGGGCGGTGGAAGCGCCCGGCCGCGGTTACCACTGGGGCATGGCCACGCCGCATGCGAACCTTCCGCGCGGGACAAGGATACATGTAGGCACGACCGGCACGCTCGAGGAGATACTCTTCGGGCCCGCGAGGTTCGACGACGGTTCGCAAAACCTCATGGGCGCCCTGCAGACATCGATGGGTTCGGTCGGCGCGAAAGATATTAAGGAATTCCAGAAGACAGAGATCATAATAGCCCCGTCCATCAGGACAGAGGGAAAGATATTCCAGCAGGTCCAAAGAGTAGGAATGGGCAAGTAAAATAATGCAGCAGGAAGTTGTCCTTGTATTGGACTTCGGCTCGCAGTATAACCAGCTGATAGCCCGCCGTGTCAGGGAGAACAAGGTATTCTCGAGGATCGTTCCCCATAACATATCGGCGGCCGAGATACGCCGGCTGGCGCCTAAAGGCATAATACTCTCGGGCGGACCGGCCTCGATCTATGGCAGCAAATCCCCAAAACCAAAAAAGGAGATATTCGAACTCGGTATACCGGTACTCGGGATATGCTACGGCATGCAGGCGATGTCGCATATGCTCGGCGGCAAGGTAACCAGGGCGAATAAACGCGAATACGGCCACGCCGAACTCCTAATAGACGATTCTTCTGATCTCTTTTCGGATATAGAGGACAAGGCCATCTGCTGGATGAGCCACGGCGATTACGTATCGCAGGTGCCTCCCGGATTTAAGAAAATAGCCCACACGTCAAACACAGAGTTCGCCTCCATCGCCGATACCGCTCGCGGGCTTTACGGGGTCCAATTCCATCCCGAGGTCGCCCACACGCCGAAGGGCGGCAGGATGATATCGAATTTCCTTTTTAAGATATGCCGCTGTGAAGGCAGCTGGACCGCGCAATCGTTCATCGAGGATACCGTGCGTTCCATCAGGGATACGGTAGGCAGGGAAAAAGTGGTCTGCGGCCTTTCCGGCGGGGTCGACTCATCCGTGGCGGCCGTACTGCTGCACAAGGCCATCGGCAAACAGCTCATCTGCATATTCATAAATAACGGCGTACTAAGGAAGGGCGAAGCGGAACGCGTTATCAAGACGTTCAAGAAGCATTTTCACATGAACCTCAGGTACGTCAATGCCGAGGCAAGGTTCCTCAGGAAACTTAAGGGAGTGGTAGACCCTGAGAAGAAACGCAAGATAATAGGGCACGAGTTCATACGCGTCTTCGAGGAGGAAGCAAAGAAACTCGGGAAGATAGCGTTCCTTGCGCAGGGGACCCTTTATCCTGATGTCATAGAATCGAAGTCCGCGTTCGGCGGGCCGTCTGCCACGATCAAATCGCACCATAATGTCGGCGGGCTGCCCCTGAAGATGAGGCTCAAGTTGATTGAGCCGCTGCGCGAGCTTTTCAAGGACGAGGTCAGGATAGTCGGCAAGGCGATGGGGTTGTCCGATGAGATCGTCCAGCGCCAGCCGTTCCCGGGGCCGGGTCTCGCGATAAGGGTCATAGGCGACATAACCAAGGAGCGGCTCGACATATTAAGGGAATCGGACGTTGCGGTCATCGAAGAGATCAAAAAGGCCGGGTTTTACAGGGAGGTCTGGCAGTCCTTCGCGGTGCTGCTGCCGATAAAGACCGTCGGGGTCATGGGAGACGAAAGAACCTACGAAAACGTCATCGCGCTGCGGGCGGTTACAAGCGCGGACGGCATGACGGCCGACTGGGCGAAACTGCCGTACGACCTTCTCGGCAGGATATCCAACAGGATAATAAACGAGGTCAGGGGCGTCAACAGGGTTGTCTACGATATAAGCTCCAAACCTCCTTCCACAATAGAATGGGAATAAAATGCAGCATTCGCATTTTGTCCACCTGCACGTCCATACGCAATTCAGCCTGCTTGACGGCGCCTGCAAGATACCGGAGCTCATAGCGCTCGCTAAAGAATACAGGATGCCCGCCGTAGCCCTTACCGACCACGGCAACATGTTCGGCGCGATCGAGTTCTATATCGAAGCGATGAAGAACGGCATAAAGCCGATCATCGGATGCGAGGTATACGTGGCCCCGGGCTCCCGGCTGGACAAATCCGCCTCCGCCAATGAGGAATCCGCGTACCACCTTATCCTGCTGTCGAAGGACGAGGAAGGTTACCGAAACCTCATGAAGCTCGTCTCCGCCGGGTACCTCGAAGGATTCTACTACAAGCCCCGCGTGGACAAGGAGCTCCTCGCCAGGTACTCGAAAGGCCTGATCGCGCAGTCGGCTTGCCTGCAGGGGGAGATACCTTACCTGATCGTAAGGGGTAAATACGAGGAAGCGAAAGTCGTCGCGGGCCAGTATAAGGACATATTCGGGCCGGGAAACTTCTACCTCGAGCTCCAGAAGAACCTCATACCCGAACAGGAGACCGCGAACGCCGGCCTGCTGAAGCTTTCAAAGGAGCTCGATATACCGCTTGTTGCCACCGGCGACGTGCATTACCTGCGCAAGAGGTCCTCGCGCGCCCATGAAGGCCTGCTCTGCATACAGACCCAGACGACCTTAAGCGACCCCGACCATATGAAGTTCTCCACCGATGAGTTCTATTTCAAGTCGTCGGAAGAATTCAAGGAGCTCTTCTCGGATGTTCCCCAGGCGATATCAAACACGATAGAGATCGCGGAAAAATGCAACCTCGAGCTCGACTTCAACAAGACGCACCTGCCACAGTTCACGCCGCCCGAAGGCAGGTCCCGGGAAGAGTACCTGAAGGATCTCGTAGAGGAAGGGCTGAGGAAACGTTACGCGCAGGTCGACAAGACGATACGCGACAGGGTCGACCACGAGCTGAACATCATAAAGAAGACCGGGTTCACGAGCTATTTCCTCATCGCGTGGGACTTCATCAACTACGCCAAATCCAAAAACATCCCCGTCGGCCCCGGAAGGGGTTCCGCCGCGGGCAGCGTGGTCAGCTACTCGCTCGGCATCACCGATCTCGACCCGATAAAGTACGACCTTATATTCGAGCGGTTCCTTAATCCCGACCGCGTCAGTTTGCCGGATATCGACATAGATTTCTGTTACGAGAGAAGGGGCGAGGTCATCGAATACGTGACCCAGAAATATTCGAAGGAGAACGTCGCCCAGGTCATCACGTTCGGCACGATGAAGGCGCGCGGGGTCATAAGGGATGTCGGGCGAGTAATGGGCATCAATTACGGTGACGTCGACCGCATCGCGAAGCTCGTGCCGGAAGAGCTCGGTATCACCCTCGAAAAAGCGCTGAAGGTGGAGCCCGAACTGCGCAACATGTATAAGAGCGACCCGCAGATGAGGCAGCTCATAGACATTTCGACCGAGCTCGAGGGCCTGAACCGCCACGCGTCGACACATGCCGCGGGCGTGGTCATATCCGACCTCCCGCTTACCGATTACGTCCCGCTCTTCAAGACGAGCGAAGGCCAGCTCTCTACCGGCTACGAAATGAAATCGCTCGAGAAGATAGGCCTGCTGAAGATGGATTTCCTCGGCCTCAGAACGCTGACCGTCATAGACGAGACCGTCAAGATAATCAAGAGGACGAAGGGCCTCGCGCTCGATATAAACAATATACCGCTTGACGACAAGAAGACCTACGACCTGCTCTCCAACTCGGAATCCCTCGGGATATTCCAGCTTGAAAGTTCGGGCATGCGCGATATCCTGCGAAAACTGAAACCGACGACCTTCGAGGACATCATAGCCATACTCGCACTCTACCGCCCGGGCCCGATAGGCAGCGGCATGGTCGAGGACTTCATCAAGAGGAAGCACGGCGAGATACCGATCAAATACGACCATAAGATGCTCGAGCCGATACTGAAGGAGACCTACGGGACCATAATCTACCAGGAGCAGGTCATGCGCATCGCGTCGTCGCTCGCCGGATTCACGATGTCGCAGGCCGATTCGCTCAGGCGCGCGATGGGAAAGAAGATCCCGGAAGAGATGGAACAGGCGCGATCGAACTTCCTGAACGGCGCGTCGAAGAACGGCATAGACAAGCGCACTGCGGAGAAGATATTCAACCTCATAGAATATTTCGCAGGTTACGGCTTCAATAAATCGCATTCGACCGCATACGCGCTGATCTCATACAGGACCGCTTACCTGAAAGCGAATTACCCCGTTGAGTTCATGAGCGCGCTGATGACGTCGGAGCGCGACAACATAGACAAGGTCGCGTTCTACATAGAAGAATCGCAGAGGATGTCAATCAAGATACTGCCTCCGAGCATCAACGAGAGCTTCTCGAAGTTCACGGTCGTGGGCGATTCGATAAGGTTCGGGCTCAGCGCGGTAAAGAATGTCGGGCAGGGCGCTATAGATTCGATAGTCAATGCGAGGGGCGCGTCAGGAAAGTTCAAGAACCTTTATGACTTCTGCGAACGTGTAGACCTCCGGCTCGCTAACAGGAAGGTGCTCGAAAGCCTTATCAAATGCGGCGCGTTCGACGAGTTCGCGCTGCACAGGTCACAGCTTACGGCCATGCTGGATGACTGCCTCGAGTGCGGCGCGAATTCCCACAGGGAAAGGGCCAGCGGCCAAACGACTTTCTTTGAAGAGTTCGGCGCGCATTCGAAGGCGCATGCTACGCGCAGGCACGAGGTTCCGAAGATACCTGAATGGCCTGAGAGCCAGCTGCTCGCATACGAAAAAGAGATGCTCGGTTTTTACGTAACGGGCCATCCGTTGGCGAGATACGAAAAGCTCATACGCTCCTATTCCACCTGTTCCGTAAAGGACCTCGGTAAGAGGAGATCGGATGAGGAGATCAATCTCGGCGGCATCATCTCGAAACTGAAATTCACTATCACTAAAGCCAAAAGCGAGAAGATGGCGATCATGAGCATAGAGGACCTTACCGGCGAGGTGGAGGTCCTCGTATTCCCGAAAGCGTTCGCGAACACCGAAAAATATATAAAGAAGGACGCTATCGTATGCGTGAAGGGCAAGGTAAACCTGAGGGAGGACAGGCCGAAGATAATGGCCAACGACATAATCCCCCTCGACGAGATACAGAAGAAATATACCCAGGCGATAATCATCAGCCTCGACGCGGGGATAGGAGAGGATTCCATGAACAGGCTCAAGTCGGTCCTCGAATCCCATCCGGGGACGGCTCCGGTATACCTGCATTTCAGGATGGCCGACGGGAAGAGGTTCGAGATATCAGTCGAGGACAAGCTGAAGGTCGAACCTTCCGACAGCTTGACCTCCGATATAGAGAAGCTTCTGGGCGACGGCGTGGTCACATTCAAGACTTGACAAAGTGCCATATTACTAACTATAATAGTAATAACAATTTACGGATAGATAGCTATAATTCCAAGGAGGCCGTATATGACAAAGAAAGAGATAGTCCTGCAGATAGCCAATGAGACCGGCTTGAAACAGGTGGACGTTAAGCTGATCGTGCAGCGCACGCTCGACATGATAGTCGAGGCGCTCGCGAGCAACGAGACGGTAGAGCTGAGGAATTTCGGGATCTTTAAGGTGAAATCGAGGCGCGGCCGCACCGGAAGGAACCCGCGCACCGGCGTCACCGTCCCCGTCCCGCCGAAGAAGGTGGCGGTATTCAAGCCGGGGCTTATCATGAAACAGAAAGTAAGATAGCCGGCCGCAACCCGCCGAACATCCCATTATGAGAGAACAAGTTAAGGCATTGCGGGGGACTAAAGACCTCCTGCCTACGGAAGCAAAATTATGGACGACCCTTGAGGCAAAAGCCAGGGCCGTCTTAAATGCTTTTTGCTACAAAGAGGTCAGGACGCCCGTCATAGAGGAATCTTCGCTTTTCGTCCGTTCGCTTGGCGCGGGCACAGATATAGTCGAGAAGCAGATGTTCACGTTCATCGACCGCGGTGAACGGTCCATTACCCTCCGTCCGGAAGCGACCGCCTCTGTTGTCAGGGCTTACCTTGAGAACAACCTCGTCAATGAATACGGTTTCATTAAACTGTTCTATTTGGGCCCGATGTTCAGGGCGGAAAGGCCCCAAGCGGGCAGGATGAGGCAGTTCCACCAGATAGGCGTCGAGGCGCTCGGCTCTTACAGCCCACAGTTGGACGCCGAAGTAATAGCGCTGATCTCCGCCCTGCTCGAATCGCTCGGTGTGCACGGGTCCATTATCAAGATAAACTCGCTCGGCTGCCCGAAAGATAAGATAGCGCTCGCCGACGGGCTTCGTAAAGTGCTCTCCGGAGGCCAGGACCGTCTCTGCGAAGACTGTAAGGTCCGTTACGAGAAGAACGTCCTGCGCATCCTCGACTGCAAGAACGAGTCATGCAGGAAATTGGTCAGGATGATATTCAAGGGAACGCCGGAATCCCTCTGCCCGGACTGCAAGACGCATTTTGACAGCGTGAAGAGTTCGCTGGACGGCCTTAAGATCAACTACACGGTCGACCCTTACCTCGTAAGGGGGCTAGACTATTATACTAAGACGACCTTTGAGGTGACGCATAAGAAACTCGGCGCGCAGGATGCCATAGGCGCCGGGGGCAGGTATGACAACCTTGTCGAGGAGCTCGGAGGCCCTGCGAAAGGCGCCTGCGGTTTCGCTATCGGCATGGAGAGGGCCGCCATGGCTATGGATGATGTCCCGGAGGCCCGGGACGGCGTATGCCTGTATTTCGCTACTATGGGCGAAGAGGAATACCGCGTCGCATTCAATTTCGCGAACGAGTTGAGGACAAGGGGCGGGATCCCATGCGAGCTCGATTACGAGGGAAAATCCCTTAAGGCCCAGATGCGCTCGGCCGACAAGCTCGGAGCAAAGTATGTTGCGATAATCGGCGAGGAAGAACTGAAGAACCGCACTCTTACGTTACGGAACATGGCGACGAAAGAGCAGAAGGTGGTCCCTGAGCGGGAATTTATACCGGAAATAGAAAGGATATTCGTAAAATAGATGAAAAGGACCCATACTTGCGGCGAATTGACAACAGGTGATATCGGAAAGAAGGTGACCCTCGCGGGGTGGGTACACAGGAGGCGCGACCACGGGGGGCTCATATTCATCGACCTGCGCGACAGGTACGGGCTGACGCAGATCGTATTCAACCCGGCCGCCTCGAAAGAGCTCCATGATACAGCCGAGGGCCTTCGCAACGAATTCGTAGTAACGGTCGACGGGGAGGTCTCCCCGAGGCCGAAAGGAACCGAGAACCCGAAGATCAAGACCGGCGGGATAGAGATCGTCGCGTCGAAGTTGGCCATACTAAACACCGCGCAGACGCCGCCTTTCGAGATAGAGGACGACAGCCAGATATCCGAAGAGCTCAGGTATACGTACAGGTTCGTCGACTTAAGGCGTAAATGCTCGCGCGACAAGCTTGTTACGAGGCACAGGGTATGCCAGATAACCCGCAGCTTCCTCGATAAAGAAGGATTCATCGAGTTCGATACCCCGATCCTGACGAAGTCGACGCCGGAAGGGGCGAGGGACTACCTTGTCCCGAGCCGCGTTAACCCGGGAAAGTTCTTCGCGCTGCCGCAATCTCCCCAGTTGTTCAAGCAGATACTGATGGTCGCCGGCATGGACAGGTACTTCCAGATAGCGAAATGTTTCCGCGATGAGGACCTGAGGGCGGACAGGCAACCCGAATTCACCCAGATAGATATCGAGATGTCATTCGTGGACGTCGACGACGTCCTCGACTTAACCGAACGCCTTATCAAGGAGATATTCTCCGGGGCCATCGGAGTAGACCTTAAGATACCTTTTACGAGGATAAGGCATTCCGAGGCGATAGACAGGTTCGGCATCGACAAACCGGACACGCGTTTCGGCATGGAGCTGGAGGACCTCACAAAAATCCTCCAAGGCAGCCAATTCCAGACGTTCGAGAAGGTCATCGCCTCCGGCGGGATCATCAAGGCCCTGAACCTCAAGGGAAAGGCCGATATCTCGAGGGGCGAGATCGATGGCCTTACCGAGTTCGCGATCAAGGAAGGCGCGAAAGGGCTTGCGTATTTTAAGGTAACCGGGAGCGGGCTGGAATCCCCAATATCGAAATTCTTCCCGGAGGAACAGCAAAAAGCGCTCATTCAGAAGATGCAGGCGGTAAAAGGCGACATGATCCTCGCGGTCGCCGACAGGAAGGGCGCCGTAAACGAGACGCTCGCGCACCTAAGGCTCCATCTTGCCGAAAAGTACGGGCTTATAGACAAGAGCAAATTCAATTTCCTCTGGGTAGTCGAATTCCCGTGGTTTAAATATAACGAGGAAGAGAAGCGCTGGGAAGCGGAACACCATCCTTTTACCGCGCCGTACGACGAAGACGTGGGCCTTATCGAGAAGGACCCGTCAAAGGTCAGGGCGAAGGCCTATGACCTTGTGCTCAACGGCGTGGAGATGAGCTCCGGTTCCATAAGGATCCACGACCGGGAGACGCAGTCGAAGATATTCAAGGCGATAGGGCTCGGCGACGCGGAGATACAGGCAAGGTTCGGCTTCCTGCTCGAGGCCTTCTCTTACGGGGCGCCGCCGCACGGTGGTATAGCGCCGGGGCTCGACAGGCTTGTCGCGATGATGACCGGAACGGACAGTATAAGGGATGTGATAGCGTTCCCGAAGACGCAGAAGGCCGTATGTTTCATGACCGGCGCGCCGTCGGACGTATCGGAAAAACAATTAAAGGAGTTGGGAATAGCCCTTACAGGGCCTACCCTGAAAAAATAGGAGGGGAGCATGAAGAAGTTTGTTGTGTTGTTTGCATCAGCCGCAGCCTCGGCTGCGATGGTAGTGTCCCTTGCGGGATGCTCAGTGAACACGAAAATGGTAACGAGGGAAAGGGTCGACCAGGACTTAAGCAGCTCGTCCGGAAACCGCGGCTACCTGATGGGGACAGCCCCCGCCGCAGGCGACAGGAAGACCACGAGGGAATATATCGAAGTCCAGGTGGAAGTCCCGTCCATAGAGAAGGAGAGCAGGGTCCCGAAGAGATCCGCGGAAACATCGGCCCCCGCCACGAATTACGGGGCATCTTCTTCGGCTGAAACGGTTGTCGAAGATATAGACGTCGTTGCGGAAGAGGAATTCGTCGACTACAAAGTCCAGAAGAACGACACCCTTCAGAAGATATCCATGAAGTATTTCGGGACCACGAAGAAATGGAAGAAGATATTCAATGCCAACACGGACATCCTGAAATCTCCGGATAAGCTCCGCCCCGGCATGACGATAAGGATACCGAAGGAAGGCGCTGCCGAGATAACGATAAACGAATACATCAAATAAGGGGCCATGGACAAAAACTTCAAGCTTTCAAGCGACGAGGAAGCACGCGTCCTTTTCGGGCGGCATGACGAGAACCTTAAGGCCATCGAGCGGGAATTCGACGTGAAGGTCACCGCCCGCGGAGAGAATCTCGCGGTAGGCGGCGACTCAAGGAACGTCGAAAAAGCGTCAAGGCTGTTCGAGCAGCTCTTGGATATCATAAGGATGGGCCGCGCCGTCCACCAGCATGAGATCCTTTATGCAATAAAGGCGCTTCACGGCAGCCCCGATATCGATCTGCACTCTATCTATCTCGATAAGATAGACATCATGTCCAAGAAACTGTTCGTTACGCCGAAGACCGCCGGCCAGAAGGCTTACGTCGACGCGATAAGGCAGTTTGATATCGTCTTCGGTATAGGCCCTGCGGGAACGGGAAAGACGTATCTCGCGATGGCTATGGCGATAAATGCGCTGAAACTCGGGCATGTCAGCCGGATAGTGCTGACCAGGCCCGCCGTTGAAGCGGGAGAAAGCCTCGGGTTCCTCCCGGGAGACCTCGAGGAGAAGGTGTCTCCATATTTGAGGCCCTTATATGACGCGCTCTACGAGATGATGGACCTCGACAAGGTCGAGAGATTCCTAAGCAGGGGCGTAATTGAGGTCGCGCCGCTCGCGTTCATGAGGGGGAGGACCCTTAACGATTCTTTCATAATCCTCGATGAGGCCCAGAACGCCACGGCAGAACAGATGAAGATGTTCCTCACGAGGCTCGGCTTCGATTCCAAAGCGGTGATAACGGGAGATCTTACGCAGAGCGACCTGCCGGGAGCCAGGGCTGTAGGGCTGATACAGTCCCAGGAGGTCCTGAAGGATATCGAGGGCATCAAGTTCACCTATTTCACGGGTGACGACGTCGTCAGGCATGAACTGGTCCAGGAGATAATAAGAGCGTACGAAAGGTATAGCGAAAAATAACATGTTATACAAAGAGATGCTCAAAAAACCGAAACACATCCTTCCGGTAGACATATCCTTAAGGTCGCTTATTGCCACCGCCGCATGCATAGCCCTGGTATCGGTCATATATATCGGCAAGACGCCCTACGGCGGGCAGCCGCAGGCGGGAAAAGTCGCCGACAGGGACATCTACGCCCCGATGGACTTCTCCTTCAATGCCGGGGTGGACGAAGAAAAAACGGCAGATATGAAGAATAGGGCGGCGATGTCTGTCAAGGACGTCTATGACATAGACCAGTCGGTCAAGGATAGCGCCGCGCAGGACATAAAAGCCCTTTTCTCCGCGGCAAACGAACTGAAGCCGGTGGAGAATATAAGCGCCGATGAGAAACTCTCCCGTGTAAGGCCCGCAAATAAATTCGGGCTTTCGGACGGCGACCTCAGGGTCCTGCTGCAGTCCCAGGATACCGCCAAGTCCGAGCCGATAATACTCAAACAGGCCGACGGGATGCTATCGCAGGCAATAATCTCTCCCGAAGAGAAGGAGAGCCTGAAGAAGCAGGGCAAGGCCTCCGTAAGGGTAAGGGATATCTCCGGAAAAACCGAGGCGGACGCCGATGTCAAATCGCTGAAAACACCCCAGGATATAATAGCCCCGCAGTTCGCCGACCCTGAGATAACCGACAATAAGCTTAGGGCCGTCCTGAAGACGATCTCCTCAAGCATTGTCTCGCCGAACCTCAAACCTAACCTCGTGGAAACTTCTACTCGCAGGGAGAAAGCGATATCTTCTGTCCCGCCGCAGGAAAAAATGATCGACGTGCTCCAGGGAGAGCTGATAGTAAAGAGGGGCGAGAAAGTCACGCCTTTCCATATAGCCAAATTCGAGACTATTAGATCGATGTCGGTATCCGAGAAGAAGTTCGCGCTTTCGATACTCGGAATATGCCTCGTGGTCATAGTGCTCGTAATGATACCGGGGATGTATTTCAAGTACTATGAGCCCGCGATATGGTCCAATAACAGATACCTAGCGCTCATTGCCCTGATAGTCGTCGTGATAACGGCTATAGGAAAGGCGATATCGCTTTCCGGGGCGCCGCCATACCTTGTCCCGGTCTCGATAGCACCGATACTCGTAGGCCTGCTTCTCGGCGTCAGGCCCGCAATACTCGTCGCGCTCGTTTCGTGCTTCCTTGCGGGCCTAGTGGTCGGGGAGCGCTTCGATTCGTCCCTGATATTCCTCTCCGGAAGCGTCATCGGCATTTTTACGGTCAAGTCCGTCCGTAACAGGTCCGAGCTGTTCAAGGCGGGCGTTGTGGTCGGCGTCGTGAACGCTTTCTGCGCTATAGGCCTCGGCATATTGAACAATCTCGAGAGCGACGTCATATTCAAGGATGCCGCGATGTACCTGATGAACGGCTTTGCCGTCGGCATAATAATAGTCGGCACGCTCCATTTGTTCGAGTCGATGTTCCATATCACTACGAATATATCCCTGCTTGAGCTCGCGGATCCGAACAAGCCGCTGTTGAAGGAATTGATATTGAAGGCGCCGGGGACTTACCACCACAGCCTTATCGTAGGCAACCTGGCCGAGTCCGCCTGCGATGCGATAGGCGCGAACGGCCTGCTCGCGAGGGTGGGTTCGTATTACCATGATATAGGCAAGGTTGAGAAGTCCGAGTACTTCGCGGAGAACCAGATGGTCTCGGAGAGCCAGCACGATAAGCTCGCCCCTACGATGTCGAGCCTCATAATCATAAACCACGTTAAGGACGGCCTCGAGAAGGCAAAGAAAGCCGGATTGAACAGCTCGTTGATGGACTTCATCGAGCAGCACCACGGTACCGGGCTCATTTATTATTTCTACCAGCGCGCGCTCGAATCGGTCGAGGACCTCGCGAAGCTCGAAGAGGAGGGGTTCAGGTATCCCGGCCCGAAACCGCAGACAAAAGAGACCGCAATAGTGCATCTCGCGGATTCGGTCGAGGCCGCGTCGCGCACATTGCAGAACCCGACGCCTTCCAACCTCGAGGAGCTCGTCAGGAGGATAATCAACAACAAATTTATCGACGGCCAGCTCGACGAATGCGACCTGACCCTCAAGGACCTTAACATCATCGCGGCGACATTCACCAAGGTCCTTACCGGTGTCTACCATACGAGGGTCCAGTACCCTAATGGCAAGGACAAGAACGACGCGTAAGCCGCGCGCGCGCGCTGCGGCGGTCTTAACCGAAGATACGGCCATCCCGTTCACGAAGGGCTCGGCTGCGTCATACGCGTCAAAAGCCCTTTCCGCGCTCGGCTGGAAAGGCGGCGGCATAAATATTCTGTTCACGGACGATGCCGGGATAAAGCGGCTCAACTCCAGGTTCAAAGGCA
>JAKLIT010000029.1 GCA_022709465.1 Candidatus Omnitrophota bacterium
TGAGTTCGGCGTGAAGGAGCCGCAGATATCCCCGCAGGGCAAGGACGAGATAGTCGTCCAGCTGCCGGGCATCACCGACAGGGACAGGGCTCTCCAGCTCATAGGCAAGACGGCGCTCTTGGAGTTCAAACTCGTCTCGACCGACTCCGACAAGCTGAACAAGGCGCTGCAGGGCAGTGTGCCCGCAGGTTTCGATCTCCAGAAGGACGAGAACGGCGACCCCCTGCTGCTTGAAAAGGACGCGGTGCTGACCGGCGACGCGCTGACGACCGCGTTCATGAGCTTCGACCAGTCGCGTTTCAACGAGCCGTACGTCTCCATTCAATTTAACGCGGAGGGCGCGAAGAAATTCGCGAAGATAACGCAGGATAACGTGGGCAGGCGGCTCGCGATAGTGCTCGACGGCAAGGTCAAATCCGCTCCGCAGATAAAGGAAGCGATCCCATCGGGGCAGGCGCAGATAACCGGAAGGTTCTCGAAGGAGGAGGCGGGTGACCTCGCGATAGTATTAAAGGTCGGTGCGCTTCCGGCTCCCGTATATATTGAGGAGGAGAGGACCATCGGCCCTCTGCTCGGGCAGGACTCTATAAATGACGGCATCAGGGCCACGCTTCTCGGCGCGGCTTTTGTCGGGGTTTTCATATTGGTCTATTACCTTTTCGCGGGCCTTGTGGCGGACATCGCGATGGCGCTGAACATACTTTTGCTGTTAGGCGCGATGGCGTATTTCAAGGTAACGATGACGCTGCCAGGCATCGCGGGTATCGTGCTGACCCTCGGCATGGCGGTTGACGCGAACGTGCTGATACAGGAGAGGATGCGCGAGGAGCTCGAGGCGGGAAAGACGCTCGCGCAGGCGATAAGGTTAGGTTACGACAGGGCGATGAGCGCCATAATCGACTCCAACCTCACGACGGTCGTAGCCGCCATATTCCTGTTCCAGTTCGGCACGGGCCCGATACGCGGGTTCGCGCTGACTCTCATCATCGGCCTGTTGATAAGCATGTTCACGTCAGTTTTCGTGACAAGGGCCATATTCGAGACGCTGTTAGGGCTTAAACTGCTCAAGGGGCTGCCGATGCTCAAGATCGTCGGGACCCCGAAGTTCGATTATATTAAGATACGCTGGATATGCTACACGCTTTCGATAGCGGTGCTCGCGGTCGGCATGGGCGCTTATTTCATGAAAGGTCCGGATATATACGGCGTGGACTTCAGGGGCGGCCAGGTCCAGGAATATAAGTTCCGCGATGCGGTGGACGCGAAGGATGTGCGCGCCGCGCTTGCGGAGATCAACCTCGGCAACGCTTCCGTCCAGCAGCTCAGGGACGACCCAAAGGTCTTCATAATACGCACGCAGGAAGAGGTCACCGACGAGATATCTAAGAAGTTCGCGACGGCCTTCAAGGATAACAAGGCCGAGATAATCAAGATAGACAAGGTCGGGCCTTCCGTCGGCGGCCAGTTGAGGACGAAAGCGTTATACGCGATCGTCTTCTCGATGCTCGGCATCATGGTATACGTCGCGTTCAGGTTCAAGCACTGGTATTTCGCGCTGGCGGGCGTCATCGCGCTGTTCCATGATGTCTTCGTCGCGATGGGATTCATGGCGTTGGCCGGGCGCGAGATGTCACTGCTGATCGTCACCGCGCTCCTGACTATCGCAGGCTTCTCGATAAACGACACGATAGTCATCTATGACAGGATAAGGGAGAACGCGAAGCTGAACCACAAGATGTCCCTGAGGGACCTCATAAACCTCAGCGTGAACCAGACAATGTCGAGGACACTGTTGACATCATTTACGGTGCTCGTGGTCGTGGCAGTTCTATATATGTTCGGCGGCGAAGTCCTCAACGATTTCGCGTTCTGCCTTCTCGTAGGGTTCATGTCGGGTATCTATTCGACGGTCTTCATCGCAAGCCCGCTGATACTGCTGTTCCACGGCAATAAAAAAAGGAGCCTATGAGCAACAACAAGTTTGCCCAGATACGCAAACTGCTCCTGGTCATACTCGCGCTGAACTGGGGAGTGGCCATAGCGAAGATCGTCTACGGCCACCTGACGAACTCCGCCTCGATGTTCGCGGACGGGATCCATTCGTTATCGGACGGCTCGTCGAACATAATAGGGCTCATAGGCATAGGCGTCGCTTCGCGCCCGAGGGACGTAGGGCATCCTTACGGCCACAGGAAGTACGAGACGCTCGCCTCGATGGCGATAGCGGTCGCGCTCTTCATGATAGCGTTCAGGCTGCTGAGCGATTCAGTCCATAAGCTGTGGCACCAGGAGCTGATAACCCCCGAGGCGAACCTCCTGAGCTTTATCGTAATGGGCGTGACTATCGCGGTCAACATAAGCGTGATGAAGTACGAGCGCAGGAAGGGCAAGGAGCTTAACAGTGATTTCCTCGTCGCGGATTCGCTGCATACGGGCTCCGACATTCTCGCCTCCGTCATGGTCGTCGTCAGCCTTATAAGCGTGCGGCTCGGCCTGCCTATAATCGACGTCATCGCAGGCATGGTCATATCGCTTCTGGTCGGCTATGTCGGCGTAAGCATCCTCAGGGACAGCTCCAGGGTCCTGACCGATTACGCGGTCATAAATTCCCAGGATATTACCGAGACCCTGTCCGACATGAAAGAGGTCATCGGCTGCCACCGCATACGCACGCGCGGCCGCACCGATGACGTCCATGTCGACCTGCACATAACCGTGGACAGGAATATGAGCGTCGGGAAGGCTCACGACCTCTCAACCGCGATCGAGAAGCGCATACGCGAGAAGTTTTCCGGCGTCACAGACGTGATGGTCCACGTCGAGCCCGCATAGCATGCAGAAGGCCTGGGAGATAGATTCGATAGACCCCGCAAAGACCGAAGGCCTTTGCGGCCCGTTAGGAGTCACTCCGATACTCGCCCACCTGCTGTCAAAAAGGGGGGTCAATTCCGCCGAAGAGGCGCGCGCTTTCCTCGAATGCGGACTCGGATCTCTTCACGACCCGTTCCTCTTCAATGACATGCCTAAGGCCGTCTCCCGCATCAAATCCGCCATAGATAATAAGGAAAAGATAATTATTTTCGGCGACTACGATGTCGACGGCCTTACCGCGACTGCGCTGCTTTATAACACCCTGAAGGCATACGGTGCCGACATCCATAATTACATCCCCGACCGCGTGAAGGAGGGCTACGGCCTGAACCTTTCCGCGATGGAGCACGCGCAAAAGGGCGGCCTAAAGCTCGCAATAGCCGTCGATTGCGGTATTACCGCGGCGGAAGAGATAAGTTTCCTCAATAAACACGGCATAGATTCGATAATAATAGACCACCACGAGCCGGTCGAAGGTAAAATTCCGCACGCCCACGCGATACTCAATCCGCTGGTGCCGGGTTCGGGGTATCCCTATAAGCATCTCGCCAGCGTAGGATTGGTGTATAAACTTTCACAGGCCATGGGCAAGGCCCTTAAACATCCCGTCAGGGCCGTCGAGGACGACCTCGACCTTGTTGCTCTCGGTACGATAGCGGACGTGGCGCCACTGACCGGCGAGAATAGGACCCTCGTAAAGCACGGCCTTAAATACCTCGCGAAGACGAAGAGGCCGGGGTTGCGCGCCCTTATGGAGGTCGCGGGCATCGGCAGGAAGAAGGAGTTCTATTCGGAGACGGTCGGTTTCATCCTCGGCCCGCGGATAAACGCGTCGGGCAGGATGAGCTCTTCCTCGCATTCGCTGAAACTGTTGCTGACGGAGGACAAGGAAGAGGCGATGAAGCTCGCGGAAGAGCTCGACAGGAGCAACCGCGAGCGGCAGAAGATGGAAGAGGTGATACTGAAGGAAGCCGTCTCGAAGGTAGAGCGGGAGGTCAACTTCAAGGAGCATAAGGTCATAGTCCTGCACGGCGATACATGGCACCCGGGCGTGATAGGGATAGTTGCGTCGCGCATAGTCGAGAGGTTCTACCGCCCCACGATACTCGTCGCGTTCGGTGGCGGTGGCGCCGGCCACGGAAAGGGCTCGGGCAGGTCTATAAAGAAGTTCCACCTTTTCGACGCGATCTCGAAATGCAAGGAACACCTGGTGGAATTCGGCGGGCACGAGCATGCGGCCGGCATAACGATAACAAAGGGCAATATAGATAATTTCAGGAACGCGCTCAACGTCATCGCGCATGAGACGCTGCAGCCGCTCGACCTCGTGCCGACGCTCGGCATCGACGCCTGGATATCCCTTAAGGACATAACGCCGAAATTAATGAAGGAACTTGCGATGCTTGAGCCGTACGGGGTGGGCAACAGGAAGCCGGTATTCGCGGTAAAGGGGCTCAAGTTGAAAGCCCCGCCGAAGGTCCTCGGCTCGAATACGCTCAAGATCTGGGTGACGGACGGGCAGATGACTTATGAGGCGGTAGGCTTCAGGAAAGCCCTGGATTACAAACTCGATTCCGCCTCATCGGATTTTGATCTGGCTTTCACGCCTTCAGTTAACGTATGGCAGGGACAGGAGATGGTGCAACTGCAGCTTAAGGACCTGAAGATCAGGCCTTAGTTATCTTACCCGACCTTATGCAGGCGGTGCAGACCTTGATCGTCTTTATAACGCCTTTCATGTTGACCTTGACCTTCTGCAGATTAGGGGTAAAACGCCTTATGCTCCTGCCGGTTATCTTGCGCCCGACGCCGCCGTCCTTCTTGGCCATACCGCGGCGCTTTATCTTCATACCGGCCATCTTGCCTTTTCCGCATATATCGCATACTTTTGACATTACTTCCTCCTTGATGAGTCTCTGTTTAGTTGTTATACGAATCATCCCGAAGCTTATCCTGAAAATATCGAAGAGATTTTCAGGATGACTAAGCGAGGGATTTATCATAAGATTTAGTGTATAATGATAGCATAAATGGATTGAAACATCAATACCAAAAGCATGCACGTCATGCCCAAACAGGAGAAAAGAATATGCGTTCCGAGCCGAAGGCAATAGCGGGGGCTGCCGCAATTGTTATGCTGACGGTCTGTGTCATCATTACAGGCGGATGCGGACGGTCTCATGAAAAGGAAACTTCTCCGGAGAAAGGAGATTATAATAAAGGCAGGGAGTATCACGTACAAAAGGATTACGACAATGCCATATCGGAGATGACGAAAGTTATTAATGCCGAACCCAACGCGGTAGACGCCCTGATAGTCCGCGGCGCTTCTTATGAGGCCAAAGGGGATTATGAAGCCGCGATCTCGGATTATTCCAAGGCTATCGCGATGGACCCAAAGTGTGCCATGCCCTATTTTAACAGGGGAAACGCCTACCATTCCATGAAGAAAGACAGCGAAGCGATAGATGATTACAATAGAGCAATAGAGCTCAATCCGAATGATGGCCTTTATTATCATAACAGAGGAAATTCTTTTTTGGCGGTCAAAGGCTGGGATGAAGCGATCGCCGATTTCGATAAGGCCATATCGATGGACCCGAATGATGCAGGCGCGTATGCCAACCGCGCGTTAGCCTATGGCCAGCGCGGGCAATCGGAGCAGGCTATAGACGATTGCAATAAGGCGATAAAACTGGACCCGGACGGGTCAGAGGCTTATTATGAGCGCAGCAGGGCCTTATTTTTTCTGAAAAGGTATAAGGAGGCTATCGATGACCTGAACAGGATAATAGAGGCATATCCGCGAAATGCCTTCCTTTTTTATCGCAGAGGTATATCAAAGTACATGCTCATGGAAGAAGCATCTTATTCTGAGAATGCCGGCGGGGTTGAAACTGCGCTTAAGGGCGCTATATCGGACCTTTCCATCGCAATAGAGATAGATCCGTGTTATGCGGATGCATATTGTTACAGGGGGTTTGTTTATGAGATGACCGGCGATATCGACTCGGCAATATCCGATTATAGCAAAGTGATAGAGATCGACAGTAACTATCCAAGTATATACTATTTTAGGGCAAGGGCATATGATCGAAAGGGATATTGCGACAAAAGCATTCTCGACCTTGATTGCGCAATAAAGTCCGATCCCGGCAATCACAACGCTTATTATTGCAGGGGCCGTGAATATATCAAGAAATTTGAGTTTGACAAGGCAATCCTGGATTTCAATAGGGCTATCGAGATCGACAACAGCTCGGGCGGATCTTATTACGGGCGTGCTTATTGTAACTATTATAAAGGGGATTACAAACAAAGCTTGCAGGATATTAAAAAAGCAGAGTCTCTCGGATACGAAGTGGATCCGGAATTTGCAAATGTACTTGATCTGCTATCAGGAAAAAATAAGATCATCAATAAATGAATAACAGCAAGGACCTGCATGATATCCCCGTCCGTTTCGTCAAGGGCGTAGGGCCGGCGAGGGCCGAGATACTCAAGAAACTCGATATAGTGACTGTCGAGGACCTGCTCTACCATTTTCCGCGGAGGTATGAGGACCGCAGCCGTTTCGATCCTATCAACAAGCTCAAGGAGGGCGCCCACGCCGCCATCAAGGGTGAGGTGCTGACGTCGGGCACGCGCAGCGGCAGGCCCCGTTTCGGCCGCGGCAAGGGCATGTCCGTATACAAGATGGCGTTCGGCGACGGTACCGGCGTAATTTACGCCGTCTGGTTCAACCAGCCGTACATGCAGGATGTATTCAAGCAGGGGGATAAAGCCATACTTTACGGCAAGGTCGAGAGGCACAAGGACCTCCAGATCTCAAACCCCGAATTCGAGATAATAAACGACGAGGAGAAGGAGACGATCCATACCGGCAGGATAGTCCCCATATATCCGTTGACCGAGGGGATAAGCCAGAAGGGCATGCGAAGCGTAATGAAGAATATGCTCGACAGGTACCTTGAAGAGACGGAGGAGTTCCTGCCCGAGGAGGTCAGGCAGAGGAACAGCCTGCCCGCGCTGAAGCAGGCACTTTTTAATATGCATTTTCCGGAGAGCGAAGAGCTGCGCAAGGCCGCGTATGAGAGGGTAGTATTCGATGAATTCTTCGTGTTGCAGGTCGCGCTTGCGCAGAGGCGGCAGAAGATAAAAGGGCTCGGCACCGGCGTCGCGCATAAGACGGGCGGCGAGCTAATGGGGACGTTCAGGGCCATGCTGCCTTTCAAGCTTACCGGCGCGCAGGAACGCGCTATGGGGGATATCGAAAAGGATATGGCGAGCGACAGGCCGATGAACCGCCTGCTAGAGGGCGATGTAGGGTCGGGAAAGACCATAGTCGCCGCCCACGCACTCGTGCTTACGGTATCGAACGGTTACCAAGGCGCGCTGATGGCGCCGACGGAGATACTCGCGCAGCAGCATTTTGCCGGCCTCAATAAACTCCTGAGCCCGCTGGGTATCAATGTTATACTGCTGACCAACAGCGTCGAGGCTGAAGCGCGGGAGGAGGCCCTGCGCATGATAGAGGAGGGGCGCGCGAACGTCGCGGTAGGCACGCACTCGCTCATACAGGAAGGCGTCAGGTTCAAGCGCCTCGGGCTTGCCGTTGTGGACGAACAGCATAAGTTCGGCGTCGACCAGAGGGCGCAGTTGAAGCAGAAGGGGATCAATCCCGACATGCTGTTCATGACCGCAACGCCGATACCGCGGACGCTCGCGATGACGCTCTACGGCGACCTCGACCTTTCGCTGCTGGATGAGATGCCGAAGGGCAGGATACCGTCCAGATCATTCCTTGTCGGCGAGGAGAAGCGCGAAGGCGTATATAAGTTCATCGCGCAGGAAGCCGCCGCCGGCAGCCAGGTGTTCATAGTATGCCCGCTGATCAGGAAGACCGGGAATAATGAGCTGAAGGCCGCTACCGAGATGTACGAAAGGTTCAGGAAAGGGGTCTTCCCGGGGCTCAATGTCGGGCTCATCCACGGCAAGCTCGATAACGATGAGAAAGAGCGCGTGATGCGGGATTTCGGGGCAGGGAAGGTGCAGATTCTCGTCTCGACCACGGTTGTCGAGGTAGGCATCGATAACCCGAACGTCTCTGTCATGCTAATAGAGAACCCCGAAAGGTTCGGTCTTAGCCAGCTGCACCAGCTGCGCGGCAGGATAGGAAGGGGCAACCAGCGCTCGTACTGCATAATGATATCGGATACCGGTTCCGAAACGGCGCGCAAGCGCATAAAAGCCCTTGTCAGCAACACGAGCGGGTTTAACATCGCGGAAGAGGACCTGCAGCTGCGCGGCCCCGGGCAGTTCTTCGGGACGAGACAGCACGGCTTACCGGAGCTGCGCTACGCTAACCTTCTCGCTAACGTAAAGCAGCTCGAGGCGGCGCGAAAAGAAGCTTTCGGGCTTGTCAGCGCCGACGCAGAACTCGCGAAACCGCAGAACAGGCGCCTTAAAGAGGCTGTAAGGAGAAAGTACCCCGATGAGGATAACAAGCGGGACTCGTAAGAGCAGGATTATAAAAGCCCCGGAGAGCATAAGGCCCACGCTCGATAACGTCCGGAAGGCCATATTTGACATACTCGGCGAGGGCGTAAATGGCTCCAAGGTCCTCGACCTCTTCGCCGGCTCCGGCGCGCTGGGCATCGAAGCCCTCAGCAGGGGGGCTGTATCATGCACGTTCGTCGACAACAGCCGCGCCTCCATAAAGGCCATAAAGGCGAACCTTGAGGGGCTGGGGCTCGCGGGAGCCGGAGGCGGGCCGTCAGAGAGCTCTGTCATATACGCCGATTCCGAGGCCGCCATCGGCAGGCTTGCGGGCGACGGCGCTGCCTTCGACATAATACTGATGGACCCCCCTTATTATAAGGAATTGGCCAAAAAAACATTGTCTTTGCTGGGCAATTGTGATATATTATCCGGGACTGGCGTAGCGGTTATAGAGCATTCCAAGCACGACCGGATGCCCGATTCAAGCGGGAGTTTAAGGCTCTTGCGTACCGCCAGGTACGGTGATACGCTGGTTTCATTTTATCGCAAGGATCAAGGCAAATCATGAAGAATAAGGCGGTCTACCCGGGGACTTTCGACCCGGTCACATTCGGCCATATCGACCTGATAAAAAGGGCCCTTAAGATCTTTGATACCGTCATAATAGCCGTCGCGCACAACGCGGACAAGGCGCCGCTTTTCGGCGTTGAGGAGCGCATCTCGATGCTGAAGCAGGCGACTAGGGGCATGAAGGGCGTCGTCATAGAGAGTTTTGACGGGCTCGCGGTGGATTACGTAAGGAGGAAGGGCTCCGTGGTTATGGTCCGCGGCCTCAGGATGCTCTCGGACTTCGAATACGAATTCCAGATGGCGCTGACGAACAGGAAGCTCGGGCAGGATATCGAGACGATATTCATGATGCCTTCCGAATCCTACTCATACCTTTCATCGAAACTCATCAAGGAGGCGTTCGCGCTCGGCGCAGACGTGAAGGACTTTGTCCCGCCGTTCGTCGCCAAGGCGCTCGCGAAAAAACTAAGATGAAGATAAAGGTTAACGACATACCGAAGGACGGCATAACGCTGGAAGAGAAGCAGGACGCCGCGGCGCTTGACCTCGCGCGCGACGACCTTAAGTTCGTTACGCCCGTGTCCCTTTCGGCATTCCTGACGCGCGATAAGGACGATGTTTACGCGCACGTAAAGGCGAGCGGGCGCATAGAGGCGGTTTGCGGCAGGTGCCTTGCGGCATATACGATAGATTTCGACAAGGAATTCGATTTCAGTTATGATGTTAAGGGCAAGAGCACCCTCGACTTGACGGACGACATAAGAGCGGAGATAATCCTCGAGTACCCGATCAAGCCGCTTTGCAGGGAGAACTGCAAGGGGTTGTGCCAGGTATGCGGCAAGAGCCTTAATGAAGGTGATTGCGGACACACACCTGACGCGCAAAAATGGAACGAAGCGAAGAAGAACGGTAATTAAGGAAAGAAGGAGAAGAGATAAATGGCACTGCCAAAGAGAAAACATTCGAAAGCAAGGCGCGACAAATCCCGCACGCACCAGGTCCTGTCGGCACCCCAGATGACGAAGTGCCCGCAATGCTTCGCGTCCGTAAAGACGCATCGCGCGTGCCCGAGCTGCGGATATTATAAGGGGCGCAAGGTCCTTGACATCAAGGTCAAGGAAGAGAAGAAGAAATGAGGATAGCCGTAGATGGGATGGGAGGCGACTACGCGCCTAAAGTAGTCGTCGAAGGCGCTGTACTGGCCGCATCCGAATACGGACATGAGGTAATAATCGTCGGCGACAAGCCGAGGATAGACGCGGAACTCGGCAGGATCGGCTCTATCCCCCCGAGCATCAGTGTCGTGCACGCCTCGGAAGTCATCGACATGCACGAGCCGGGCGCCGTCAGCGCGCGCACGAAGAAGGACTCCTCGATATGCGTCGCGACGGAGCTTGTAAAGGAAGGCAAGGCCGACGCGGTCGTCTCGGCCGGCAATACGGCGGCATTCGTCAGCGCGGCGATGCTGTCGCTGCGCAGGCTTCCCGGGGTAGAACGCCCCGGTATCGCGATACCGTTGCCGTCGATCAAGGGGCCGGTGGTTCTGATAGATGTCGGAGCGACGATAAACCCGGAGCCGCAGCACCTGCTAGGTTTTGCCGTCATGGGCGGCGTCTATGCCAGCCATATATTACAGATGGAAAATCCCTCCATAGGCCTGCTGAACATAGGTGAAGAATCCTCGAAGGGCCCCGATTACCTTAAGCAGGCGCACCAGTTGCTCGGATCGAGCAACCTGAATTTTAAAGGGAACGCGGAAGGCAAGGATATATTCGCCGGCCATTTCGACGTTGTGGTATGCGACGGCTACACGGGCAACGTTGTGCTTAAAGTATCGGAATCCATAGCTTCTACGATCTCCTCTTTCATAAAGGACCAGATAAAGAAGGACCCGCTGAGGATAATCGGCGGACTGCTCACCAAGCCGGCGTTCGAGGCCGTCAAGAAGCAGATCGACTACGCCGAATACGGCGGCGCGCCGCTGCTCGGCGTCAACGGTATATGCATAATCAGCCACGGCCGCTCGTCCGCGAAGGCGGTCAAGAACGCGATAAGGGTCGCGGGCGAATTCGTAGAGCACAAAGTGAACAACCACATCCTCGAGGCGGTAAAGACCCTCAAATGACACCAAAACCGAAAGCCGCCAAAAAACCATCAGCTAAGATAAAGGCCGGCATAATAGGGCTCGGCGCGTACCTTCCGAGCAAGGTCATGACGAACCTCGACCTCGAGAAGCTCGTCGAGACCTCGGATGAATGGATACGCACGAGGACCGGCATCTCCGAACGCAGGATAGCCTGCAAGGAAGAGACCACCTCTGACCTCGCGGCACATGCGGCCAGGGCCGCGATAAAAGACGCGAAGCTCGAGCCGAAGGATATAGAGCTCATAATACTCGCGACGATAACACCGGATATGCCTTTCCCCGC
Organism: Candidatus Omnitrophota bacterium; assembly: GCA_022709465.1. The sequence continues at coordinate 11,373 of JAKLIT010000029.1, forward strand.
GACGAGCTGTTTCGTGCAGGCAAAGATCGGCGCCGTGAATGCGGCGTGTTTCGATATCAACGCCGCGTGTTCCGGTTTTATACATGAACTCACGATAGCCCAGCAGTTCATAGAGAGCGGGATGTATAAGAATATACTTGTCATCGGGGTAGAGCTGCTCTCCCGTTTTGTCGACTGGAAGGACCGCTCGACCTGTGTGCTCTTCGGGGACGGCGCGGGCGCGGCCGTGATAGCGCCGGTCAAGAAGGGCGGGCTTTTGTCCTCCTATATAGGCGCGGACGGGACGAAGAGCAACCTGCTGATGTTCCCGGCCGGCGGTTCCGTTAATCCCGCATCGCACGAGACGGTGACACAGGGCCTGCATTTCCTGAAGATGGAAGGCAATGAGGTCTTCAAGAACGCCGTCCGCGTCATGACGACGGCGGCGGGCAAAGCGATAGAGAAGGCGGCACTTACGACAGCAGATATCGATTGCGTTATACCGCACCAGGCGAACATAAGGATAATAGAGGCGGTCATCGCCCGTGTAGGCATACCGCCGGAGAAGGTATTCGTGAACGTCGAAAAATACGGCAACATGTCTGCCGCTTCGGCGATCGTCGCGCTGTTCGAGGCCGTGAAGGCGGGGCGCGTGAAGAAGGGCGATAAGGTCCTTCTTGTCGCGTTCGGGAGCGGTTTTGTCTGGGGGTCGTGCGTAATAGAATGGTAGATACCGCTATAATATTCCCCGGCCAGGGAGCCCAATATGTAGGCATGGGCAAGGAGCTTTACAGCCAGTTTCCCTCCTCGAAGGTAATATTCGAAAGAGCCAACCATATCCTCGGGTTCGATATAGCAAAACTTTGTTTCGAGGGGCCTAAAGAGGAACTGACAAGGACCGATATTTGCCAACCGGCGATACTTACCGTGTCGATAGCCGCATTGAGGGCGCTTGAATCCGCGCTGCCGGCCCCGTTGGCGCCGAAAGCGGCCCTCGGGCTGAGCCTCGGAGAGTATACGGCGCTTGTCGCGGCGGGATCGATGACTTTCGACGACGCAGTCGCGCTCGTAAGGAAGCGCGGACAGTTCATGGAGGAGGCCTCGCGCGAGAACCCCGGCACAATGGCATCGGTGATCGGTTTTCCGCTCGAGGAGACGAAGAAGGCCTGCGCCGAGACGGGCGCCGAGATAGCGAACCTGAACTCCCCCGGGCAGATAGTGATATCCGGCACCAAAGAGAAAGTCGAAGCGGCCTCGAGCCTCGCGAGGGAAAGGGGAGCGAGAAAAGTGATACCGCTCGATGTAAGCGGCGCTTTCCACTCGGGCCTTATGGAACCTGCCGCGCGCAGGCTGAAGGCCGAGGTCGATAATATAGACATGAAGGAACCGAGGATAAGGGTAGTCACGAACGTCAGCGCGGGATATGAATCCTCCCCGGACGAGATCAGGGCGAACCTCGTGACGCAGGTGAAGTCGTCCGTGCTCTGGGAGGACTCGATAAAGCTCCTCGCGCATGAAGGGATAAAA
>JAKLIT010000003.1 GCA_022709465.1 Candidatus Omnitrophota bacterium
TATAGCCGTAAAAGAATACAAAAGCTTTATTCTTAATTTGAACCTACTGTTAAAACAAACAAGCGTTAATATAAGTAACATGGCAAAATATATTCCTAATGAAATGGGCTGACCGAAAGATACCTGCATTCTAACAATGCCAGCTCGCATTTTTTCAATTGGTCCAAAGTTATTAGATAGCAAAAATCTAGCTGGAATGCTCGCAATTGCTTTTGTATAAGCCCCTATTCCCATAATATAATCTAAAATACCTATTAAAGAATACGCACATCCTCCTAGAATAATAGACTCTAACAATTTATTGTATATTTTTTCCGTGATTACATATCTAGTAATAACGAAGTAAATAAGAAAATAATCAATCGTGCTATGCCATATACTTCCCTTCCAATACATAAATCCATAATTTACTAATTGATGAAAAGAAGATAATACAATAAATGATATTACCAAAATATCATAGTTTATTAGTTTCCAATTTATTTTATTAGTTGATGCTTCTCTAACAAAGTACTTAATAAATAACGGTAACAAGAATATTATATTTAGCATAGTTACACCGTTGACCTCTCCGAGTAAGCCCAAATCAACTCCAAGGTAAAACGGACAGAACGGCAAGAGAAATAAATATATTATGATCGACATCTCATGGAAGCGATAACTAATAGATGCTCCTATTATCAATAATAGTAGAAACATAGTTTCTACACTAGAACTCAGAAACATAATTGCACATATAGTACTAATGATTATAATTAAAAGTATTTTATCGATTTTCATAACTCTTGCCTAATTTAACGCGCAACAATGCGATTAAATATCAATTTGATGTCCCTTGGCTTGATATAAACAGATAATATGATTACAGAATAGAACATAGCCCCCGCAGCTCCCCCCGCTAAGATATTCAAGTAAGGATTCGTCATGCCTATAAAGTTTAGTAAATTACGGATACAGAAAACCATTAATATGCCTGCGATCGGCGGCGGAAGGAACACTTTAATTATTTGATCAAAGGGTGACACGCCAAATATCTTCCGCAAATAGTAAAAATGAACAACGACAAAAAGAATGCTTATATATGTTATAAAAGCATAAACCATTCCACCAAGAGCCGTTACCGGCACCAAGAACCAGCAAACTGCAAGCGATATCAAACAGCCTAAGGCCGTTCCTATAGTATATGGTAAGGTACGCCCTGAAGCGAGGACCACGGCGGAAATACAGGAAGTATATAAAACATAGGAAGATCCGGCTAGAAAGATTATCAGCCATCTTTTTAAGTACAGATTTTCTGCTCCGACATAAATGATGAGAAATTCTTTTGAAAATAGAATAATTCCAAAAACAATTAACGCGCCGAATGCCCAAATAGGCTTGGTCACTTCTTGAATAATTTTTTTATACACTGTTTTATTCCCGGTAAAATACTCGTGTGAAATATACGGTATTAAAGCCGCTATAAGCGACGAGGACAGCATACTCAAAAATATAATAACGTTATATATTATTTGATAATCTGCCATATTAGCGGCTGCATTGTTAATAGATCTTAGGCTTAATATCAAGGGCTTTAATTTATCTGCCATTATTATGAAGACTCCCATGACAAAAAGCTGCAGACAGTATTTGATCAGCGGCATGGTCTCTGTGTAATGCCAACTAGGAATAAAGGTCTTGGCTGTACCGTATTCCAGCCATTTACGGACTTTAGATGGAACCATAAGCAGCATAATTACACAGGTGAGCATATAGAATTGCACAAGGCTTAAAGCTGTCGGATTCAGGTAAACGAACGCCACCAAGCACGCGAAAAGAATATTCTTAATCATTTGCTGTCTTGAAATAAATGCTATTTCCTGCACGCCCGAAAGTAATTGATCAAGATAGTTAATAGGAATCGAAACGAAAGAAACAAATGCTGTTATTATCAGGAGCTCCTTAAATACCGGCATCTGTTCAGGTGATATTTTAAAATAACCGATAAAATAATACCTGATTCCCAATATGAGTGTCAAACTAACGAATGCGAGGAGCAAATAGAAACTAAACACGCTACTTGTCGCTTTTTGCATGCTGGAATAATCTTTTTTTGCAATCCACTCTGCCACATATTTGGGAATCCCTGTAGGCAATCCCAATTGCAACATCGTAATTAATGCATTGAAAGACATGGCTATTGCTATCAGCCCATATCCTTCTTTCCCGTATACTTTGAATAATATCGGTAAAGAAATTATCTGCAACAGCGCATTTATGAGCTGAGCTGCAACACTTGATACGCTATTAGAAAATAACCTACGGTGTTTATTCATAAAACAATTTACCTTTTATTCGCTGCCATATCTGAACGGCTCTGCGCTTACACATTCCTGTAAAATTTTTAACTGCTAGCATCAATCCGGCCTTCCGAAGATTATCAAAATAATCAAATCCTGACATATCCAATAATGAATCTCCCATTACCTTTAAAGCCATATATCTTGCCCCGACAACCAGTTTCCTGTGATACTGAGAAGCCTGGCTGAACTTCAGTTCATCGATATTAAAATCTTCAGTTTTAATATAACCGTTTACGGCCGCCTTTCTGTATACCGATTCGCCCTGATCGGTTCTTACAAACAGTAGACTCCTTCCTTCTGTCTCTTCAAAACTTGGAGCCCCATTTTTTAAATACCAAGCATCCCCACATGACAGGTCCGCAAATTCTCCATACCCGTCTGGACATATCTTGCACCTGAAATTAACTAAATTACACAAAATATTTCCCCATGATTCCTCATATGAACACGTATGCATATTCCCCTGCTTATCAATTGCTGTCGCTTTACCCGGCCAGCCATTTCCCCGATACCAGAAATCTCCAACTTCATCTACTTCACAGCCTAGTTTTCTAATCAATTTGTAGGTACCGTTATAGCTCGGCATTCCCATGCACATGAAGGATATTGTTAAAACAACTTGCTTCTGATATTTATTATTCTCATTAAGAAACGACTTGACAGCAGCGATATCACAAGGCTTGCCGACAACGGCGATTTTATAACCATTCTCAAGAATCCCCACGAGATCCGTTAAAAGACTGGATGGCGCATATCTTGACCCGCATCTGCTTATCACCTCTTCTTTAGTCCTGCTAAAGTAAGCAGCTGTCCTAACGGGATTCGATAAATCCTTACCTGCATGCAAAACGCCGTCTATTATAGATTTGTCTAGTAAATAACATAGTAAACTTGTGATAACTCCTCCCGAAGAGGCCCGCGTCCTGATGGCGACATCTGAAGAAAAACCAGCCCGAAGTTCTTTAAAGGGGCCGTATATTTTTCGCTCTCCTTTTTTTAAAATACTCTGTCTTAACGTGATGCCTGGGCAAAACCTCCTGTCATAAGTTATCCCTTGCTTGTTATCTATTAAAGGGACAAGAAAACCCTGCTTATTCTCTACGATTCTCAGTCTATTTTTTCCTATAACCGATACGCAAAGCCCGCATCCGAGGCAATATCCGTTATCGATAATCTCTTGAATATTAACGTTATTCATGAAGTTGTTTAGACATGTAAAAGGTCGCTAACAACCTGTGATAGGTTGGAGATAAGGACCTTCCCGCAATTGTCAACAATTGTTAACCGCCTTGGCATTTCTTTCAAGATATTTTCTCTGTTTTGATATGCCTTGTCCAATTTGCTTATAACGTGGTCCGCCTCGTCAACGGTCAGGTCAGATAAATATCCGTAGTCCAGACTGTCATTAAAAAGCCCCGTGAATTTCCTGCTATACGCTAGGGGAAAAATAGGGACTCCGGAAGAATAAGCTGCTATGCAGCAATGCATCCTTGAGCCAGCAACAAAATCTAAACCTGAAATATATGACTTTGCCTCAATAGGGCTATAAAAATATGGGGCAACGATACAATCCGGATATTCATATTTAAGCAATTTACATACCCTATAATCGTCTTCTATGTAATCGAAATAAGGACCAGCAAGCACGTGGCCAATAAGTACGATCTGCACATTATTAAAATCTGAGAAATATTTGACAACATGCCTCACAAGATCGGGATATGATTCTTTAAGTTTAAATTGATTGTTTTGTGTGTAACCGCCGTTCCATAACAGACCGGAAGGATTAATACCGACTTTAATTTTGCCATTATGGCGGGTCTGTTTTGTATATTTCATAAAAAAAGCCATATCCACGGATTCATAAGTTTTAACATTCGGAACGAGTTCCCGCACTAATTTTGTGCTTAAGGAATCCCGTGTGAATATTGCGCTTGTTCTTTTCAATACCTTGACAGCTCTTGAGTGCGCCTTTTTGTCTTTGAAAGGCCCAATCGTCTGAGGAAGCATAATGACCGGCTTACTCTTACTAATCGGATATTCTATCGTTTTAGCTATTCTGTAAAATCTGGGGCCATATATATCGGAAAAACTATCTCCGTTCGTGGTACAAAAACATATATCCAAACTGTCAAGAATGCTTCTTTCCTTAACTGTCTGACCTAATTGTCCTTTCAGTATGCATTTTGTCCAATCTTTCAATGATCTGTAGAAGCCACCAATGACTTTGACTTTACCGGCGCCTAAATCATGTGGGATGAGAGAATTATCCGTTATTCTGTTTTCAGAAAGGACATAACTAAACTCTACATCCAACGATTCAGCCACTCGTTCCAGTATATGGATAGCGCTATATGTTAAGGCGTTACATCCCATATTCCCAAGGAACAGGGGACCATATAAAATCCCGACTTTAATTTGCTTTTTCTTCACAATCTCCTCTTGTCTCAAGCGGAATATTAATTTTCTCGGGGACCGGATTAGACCCTTTCGTATATCGACTTTGGTATAACGAATTTCCTGCTTCCAAGAATAGCCCCAGGGAAAACTAGTTTTGCTTTAGCAATCGCCTCAACAGCTTCTTTCGCCACCTGGCGGCGCGTGCGGCCTTCGACTCCCTTATGTTAAAGCTCTCGATTATCACTTATCATAACCTTAAAACTCTCATACGCCCAATCACTCTTGCGCAGGTCATACTTGACTTGCCTTATCTGCCACGAATAGGTCTGGCCGGGCTCGAAGAGCTTGGCATCCACCTCAATATTACTCTTCTGAGGGTTAACCTGCTCTTTAAATATCATATTACTTTCATACATATCGGTGCCCTTGAAGATCCTGAGATCGAAATATCCGCCCTTCGCCGTGGTGGCCCTCATGTATGAATACCACTTAAATTCAATAGTGGTCTTGCCGGTGATGTCAACGGTATCACAAGGGGCGATTATCCTCGGTTGGGGCACATCGTTAATTAAACTATCGTGCGCTCCAAAAGGCATCATGGCAAAGGCGGCAAGAAGGAGGAGATTAGATCCTTTCATATATCGCCTTCGGGATGACGAACCGCTTACTGCCCAATATTGCGCCAAGGAATACCGGCTTTGCCTTAGAGATGGCCTCTACCGCTTCTTTCGCTACCTGGCGGCGGGTACGGCCCTCTTCGACCATAAATACGACGCTGTCGACGTGCGGGCTCAGCACTATGGCGTCTTTCGCTTCCCTGAGGTTCGTGCAATCCACGAATACCACGTCATATTCCTGTTTGGCGTGGTCTATGAGGACTCCCATCTTCTGGGATTCAAGCAGGGTGCCGGGATTCAGGTTTATCTTTCCGCTCGTCAGGACGGCGAGGTTGGCGGTCACGTTATTGACCGCTTCATTGAATGAAACGGTCCCCTCAAGGACATCCACGAGCCCTGCCTTATTGGCTATCTTGAATGCGGTATGAATTGCCGGTTTGCGCAGGTTCGCGTCTATGACGAGCACTTTCGGCCTGCATTTATTTGATATGCTCCTCGCAAGGTTCGCGATGGCCGTGGTAATGCCCTCTTTTGGATACGATGCGACTATCATAAGCGACTTGAGCTTCCTGTCCTTTAACTCAAAACATAACTGGTCGGAGATATGCTCGTAATCGTGCGGTTTCGGTTTCTTGGGAATCGCTCCAAGAAATGGTATGTTAAGCGTATGCTCGATCTCCTGCGGCGACTTGAACGTCTGGTCCATATAGTCGAAACCGAACGCTAACATGACGCCTAAAAAGATGCTCATGAAGAAAGCGAGGATAAGCGTAAGCGCTTTAGGCAGGCCGGTCGGTTGCATCGGCGGCATCGCCTGCTCTACTATCTTTACGCTTGCCGGGCCGATCGCCTCGATATTCGGCAACACCTGGCCGGTCAAGCTCTTCTCCATCTGTGTTATGTTATCCCTTAGCTGGATGACCGCGAGGTTCTTATCGCCGTATTTCATCTGCATCTCGGCCAATTGCTGTTCGAGGTCGAAGATGACATACGAACGACTGATGATATTGGCTACACCCGAGGCGATGCCCGGGTCGAAATCGCTGTATGATATCGTGAATAGGTTCGTGTCGCGGATGGGCTCTACTTTTACGTTTGATTTAAGCTCTTCAAGCGCCAAGCGGACCAGCACGTTCTGCTTCTGCTGTTCCCTCATATTCTCGTCGGGTATCTTTGCTGCCATTTCGGCTATCTTCTTATTTATCGATGAGATGTTCCAATCTATCATCATCCTGCGAAGCGGGCTCGCGAACTTCTTCTCGAAATCGAGCTGCTTGAGACCTATCGCCCTGAGCGTGCGCTCCATGACGGGATTTGACTTTACTATCTCGCTCTGTGTAAGCGCCACCTGGACATTCTGCATGTTCATCAGCGGGCCATAGAAAGGCGACTCCACCCCCTTCTGCGCCGTAACGAGCATCTTTACCGTCGCGGTATATGTCTCGGTCTTTATCCATAGCCCGAGCCCCACGACTATGGTCACCGTCAATATCGACGTGATGACCACCCACTTCTGCCTGAACAATACCTTCAGATAATCTCTCAAAGTCACTTCATCCATCTCAACCTCCTATTATATTATATCCCTTTATCACCGCATCGCAGACCATCTGCGCCATGCTCCGAAAATCACCCATATCGCCCTTGCCCAACGCCATATAGTATTTATACCTGTCCTCTGCCTGGATTATCGCGGGCGGGTAACCCTTGCTGAGCAGCTGTGCCGTCATGATAAGCCGCCCCACCCTGCCGTTGCCGTCGAAGAACGGGTGGATACTCTCGAATTCATAATGGTCCGCGGCTATCTTGCCGACGGTGTCCTTACCGTAATTGTTTATCCCCGAGGCCAGCTTCTTCATCTTCAGCGGGACCATCTGCGCCGAAGGGAGCGGTTTTTCCGTATTTGTCAGGTTTACGTGCCCGGTGCGGTATTTGCCGGGCAATTTGTCCTCAAAATTATACATGACTATCGAATGCATTTTTAGTATAAACCCCTCGTCTATCCTGAAGCCGGGCTTCATTACGCCGAGAAGGTACGCAAGCGCGTTGTGATGGTTTACCGCCTCAAGCACCTCAAAAAACTCCCTACCCCTCACTTTACGGCCTTCTATCGCGGCTTCCGTCTGTTTGACGGTCATCCGGCTGCCTTCGATCGCGTTCGAATTGTAGGTCATCTCAAGGAAGAACCGTTCGCGAAGCGCCTCGTCCTTCTTCAGCAGCGAGACCGGGTCGCCGATGCTTTGTTTCAGGCGCTCACAGACCTCGCGCAGGTCGACGTGCTCCTTGAACAACTCGTCGATAGCGTGCGACTGCGCGGGATGCGGTTTTATACCGGCATCGAACCAGCGGTAGACCGTCTTATAGCTGACTTCAAGGGCGCGCGCCAGCTCCGACCGCGTCATTCCTGCCGCCTTAACTATCCTTTCGAGTTTCTCTTTATCTGTTATGTATATTTTATCCATAGGACATATGTCCCCTATTAATTATCGCTTATATTATACCATATGTCCTATACTATTCAAGCCCTGCCGTACGCCTGAATACCGCGAGAAGCGACGGCACGTCCATATTCACTATCTTTATCCCGTTACGCCTGAGCGCCGCGTACATGAGCGTCGTGATAACAACCTGCGTTATCAGCACCGATACCGCCGCTCCTGCCGCGCCCGCGTTGAAGAAATGCAGCAGCGATATCAAAAGGGCGATGTTCAGGATACCGCCGAATATGTATATCTTCGCGAAATACTTATCCAGTTTGAACGGCAGCAGCCCGAGGTTCGCGAAAATATACGCTACCGGCACGATGAACGCGAGCGGCGAGAGTATCCTCAGCACCGCCGCCGACGGGCCGAACTTCTGGCCGAGTATTACCGCGACTATCGTTCCGCTGAATATGAATATCGCCGCGAAAGCCGCCAGCGAGAACGTCATCACAAGGACGAAGAGTTTCCTGAGCTTTATTATCGCTATTTCGCGCGCCGTCGCCGCCGTCTTCGCTATATGCGGGTATACGGCGACCAATATCGGGTTGAACGCCTTGTTCGCTATTAGGATTATCTTCTCCGCCGCCGAATAAAACCCTACCGCCTCGAGCGGAGCGAAGAACCCGAGTATGAACGTGTTGCTCGTCGTTATTAAACTTATCGAGACCATCGAGACGAATACGTTCCACCCCTCTTTAACCTGCCGCGCTATCTCTGCAATGGACGGCATTATAAACCTGATATTAAAGCGCGTGAATACCATCCGGATGCTTACCAGGCCCGCGATCATCACGCCCGCCGATGTTATGAGCGGCGCGTAGATGTAATCCTTTTCCGCCCTTATAAAGATGAATATAGCGAGCACGAAGAGCGTGCGCGCGAGCAGGTTGATGGCGGCGATGAACTTCATCCTCTCCATCCCCTGGAAGAACCATACGGGAAATAGCACGTCGCCGATCACCATCCCGAACGCGAAGATATATAAAAGAGCGTCCTGCCTGAACTTCGGTATAGAATATATTAACGCCGCCACCGCCGCGAAGCTCAACAGCATTATGCCGGCCTTTATCAGCATGACGGTCGAGAAGATCTTTGAGACCTTTTCCGCGTCGTCCCTCGCCACCGACACCGCGCGCGTTGCCGTCAGTTGGAACCCGTAGTCCGTGAACATGACAAAATACTGTATAAACGCCTGCGCGAAAGCGACAAGACCGTACTTCCCCGGCCCGAGCACACGCACGAGATACGGCACCGTGATGAGCGGCAAAAGGTAGTTCGCCGCCTCTATAGCGGACAAACTGAAAAAGTTGCTCGCCAGCCGCCTCTTTTCTGCGCTAACTGTATTCAGCATAATAGATTATAATTATACCACATTTTACTTGCCTTTGAGGCCGAAAACTGAGAGGAGCGTGCGCAGGAGAATGGCAAGGTCGAGAAGCAAGCTCTGGTTCTCTATATAGAAAAGGTCGTATTCCATGTTCTCGTGGATGGGCGACTTGCGGTGTTCGCTTATCTGCCAGAGGCCCGTGATGCCCGGTTTGACCTTCAGGCGCTCTTTCTGTATCTCGCTGTATTCTTTTACGATAAATTCCATCTCCGGCCGCGGCCCTACTAAACTCATGTCGCCCCTCAGCACGTTCAAAAGCTGGGGAAGCTCATCAAGCCCCGTCCTGCGAAGTATCCTGCCCACGTTTGTTATGCGCGAGTCGGTTGAATCCTTCGGTGAGATGCCGTAGCGCGCGGCCTGGACGAACATAGTGCGGAATTTCATTATCCGGAACGGTTTGCCGAACTGTCCCGCCCTCTTCTGGCTGAATATTACCTTGCCCGGCGAGTCGAGTTTTATGGCGATCGCAATTGCCATACCTAACGGCAGGAATAATACCAGCGCCATGAACGAGACTAAGAGGTCCACGAGGCGCTTGAACGCCGCGTAAAGCGAATGCGGGCTATAACCGCGCAGCCCGATGACCGGGATTCCCTCGATATCGTCCATCGAGATGAGGTCTATCGGCATATTGTAGATATACGGGACGAACCTGAAGAGTATCTTCTTTTCGGCGCAGAAATTCATGACGCTAAGCACCTGGCCGTAAGGCAGGTCCTGCTCGGCCATGAATACGGCCCCGACCTTCTTCTTCGCGGCGTGGTCCGGCAGGGTGCTGATGTCCTCGAGCATCCCGACGGGCTTGAAGCCGATCTTCGGCGTAAGTCGGAGTTTTGAGGCGAGCCGTTGCGCGACCAGGCCCGTCCCTATGATAAGCGTATTCGTTACGCCTATCCCCCTCTCGTGGCGGCTCTGCGTCCATTTGCGCAGGAGCAGGCGCTCCTGGGGCATGATGCACATCATGAACACGAAGAAGAAAAAGAGCGACTTGTGGAGCCCCGCGACTAAAGGGAACATGAAGAAGAGCAGGAATACGAAGAGGAACCCGAAGAGTATCCCCCTGAATATCGAGATCGTCTCCTTGATGTGGAGTATGCCGGTCTTCTCTTTATACAGACCGACGCTCTTGAAGACGAATATGAAATACGGCCCCATGAACAGGAACTCGTGGATGTTGACACCGTCTTCGAAACCGGTTATGAGGCCGGTCTTTACCGACGCCCACACGGCAAGCGCCAAGCTCGCGTATATGACCGCGAGGTCGCACGCCAGCATCGTGAATAGTTGTTTTCTCCTGTCGTAGCCGTTCGACATGCCTACCTTTTCTTTATCGCGTTATCTGTATATTTTTTCAGCGCGTCGTATGCCGGGAGTTTCTTGTAGTCCGACGTCATCAGGCCGAAATCGAAATCCTTCGGCAGGCCGAGCTCGGTGCCGCAGTCGCGCAGGGTATGCCAGAAGACCTTCTCGACGCCTTCTTTAGAGAAGAATTCGTATAATTTCGTCAGCATCTCCGCTTTATCCTGCTCTTCCCTCGCGCGGTCGTTGCTCTTGAAATAATCCGGCGTCGTCGAGACCTCGGTGATCCAGAGCGGTTTCGGCTTGCCGGACCACTTGATTATGTTCTTCGTGTTCGTCATCGCCCTCTGCGCGTCCCAGAGCGACTTAGTATATACATGGATGCTAAAGATGTCGAAATAGTCGAACGCGCCGTTGTTCATGAGGCCTTTCATGAAGCTGTCGTCGAGCGCGTAGGCGATTCCTCCGACGAGGACCTTGCAGTCGGGGTCGCCCCTCTTGAGGCCCGCGTGCATCCTCTTGAGGACCTCGGTGTACTCCTTAACGTCGGGCTTGCCCCTCCAGAATATGAAGAGGTCGGGCTCGTTCCACGCCTCGTAATACCTTATCCTTCCTTTAAAATGCGTCGCGAGCGCCTCGCAGAACCTCTCGATGTCGCCGAGGTCTTTCGCGGGAAAGTGCGACGTGCCTATGTCGAAATTATTCACGCGCGTCGGCCCGCCGCTCGCGTTCCATTTCGCGGATATTGGGACGGTGAACAGGACTTCTATATTCGCGCGGCCGAGGGTATCGACTATCTTATCGAGCTTATCCCACGTATATTTACCGCGCGACGGCTCGAGTTCGTCCCAGCAGTCGGTGTTGAGGCGCGTTATGCTGATATTCAAATCCTTCGCGTATGGGATCTCCTTTTCGTAGACCTCTATCGGGGCCCACACGCCGAGTACCCCGCCCATGTATGTGCCGAAACTCTGCGAGGATAACGAGGCGTCCGCGCTTGTCTGCATCGGGGCTATCGGGGCACCCGCGATCAATATCGCCGCCAATAAATTTATCATGCGAACATCCTCCTTGCGAAGAACCTCATCGCGTTTATCGTATGGTGCAGCTTCAGTATACTGAACAGCCCTTGCGCGCTTTCGCGCTTGTATGTGTGCACCGCCTCCGCCTGCGGCACGTAAACGACTCGCATTCCCGCCTTCTTCGCGCGGTAGCAGAGGTCGATGTCCTCGTAATACATGAAATGGCTCTCGTCGAACCCGCCCAGCTTCGCGAGCGCGTCGCGGCGCGTGAACATGAAACTTCCGAGAACCCAGTCGACGTCCATCGGCTTCGACCGGTCGGCGTCCGTCATAAGGTAATCGCGCATGAACTTCGGCTTCTTCCCCGGGAAAAGCCCCCTCGCGAAGAATGTCGCCAGCGTCGGGAAACGCCTGCACGAATACTGGAGCGTTCCGTCTTCATTAATAAGCTTGGGCCCGGCGATCGCGACATCCGGGTTGGCGTCCATGTATGCGGCGAGCGCCTCTATCGTCCCATCCTTAAACCTGATGTCGGGGTTGCATATTAATAAATATTTGGTGCTCGCTTTTTTTAGCGCGATATTATTCGCCGCGCCGAAACCGATGTTCTTTTTGTTGAAAATGAAGTGCGCCCATTTATATTTATCTTCGAGATCCCTTATAGATTCCGAGGATGCGTTGTCGATGACAAAGACGTCGCGGTAGGGGACAGTCTCCAGGCACCCTATCAGGTCCGCGCGGCTGTTATAATTGACTATCGAGACGGTTACGTCCGTCATCTTACCGCTATCTCCGCCGCTACCTCGCGGAACGCCGAGAAGACCTCGTCGACCTCTATCTTCTCGAGGCATTCGGGCGTCGTCCTTCCCTTGCATTTCGCAGGGAGCACTTTTATGCTGTTGCAAAAAGAGCATGGCAGGCGTTTGAAGACGACCCTGAGCTTGTCCTCCGACCTGTGGTGCGGCTTGACGATATCAGCGTCCATCGGGCCGGAGACGATGATGACCGGCACGTCGAGCGCCGCAGCTATGTGCGCCGGTGCGCTGTCGTTGCCTATAACGCAGTCGCAGCGTTTGACGAAACTTACGAGCCCCTCGAGCGAGAGTTTACCGGCGAGGTTGACGGCGCTCCCGCCGGAGTTGTCCGCGACTTGCCCGCACTTCTCTATCTCGCTGTCACTGCCGCATATCGCGGGCACAAAACCCTCGTCGGATATCTTCTTCGCGAGCATCCCGAACTTTGCGGGCTCCCATTCCTTCGACGCGAACTTCGAGCACGGGAATATGCCTACCGTCTTCTTCCTCGTGTCTATCGCTTTCAGCAGCTCGTCTGCTTCCTTCGCGCCCGTCTCGGTCTCGAATAGTTCGGAATGCGCTTCGGCCTTCACCTCTTTGTCGAAATACCTGACTATCTCCATGTTCCTTGCCGTCATGGGCATGCCGCTCTTGTAAGGAACGATGTCGGTAAGCATATAAGCGCCGCCTGCGCGGTCGAAGCCGACGCGGCGTTTTACGCCTGCCATAAACAGGAAGAATATGTAACGGAGGTCGCCGCGCGGCTCTATCGCGACGTCGTAATCTTTCGCGCGGACCTGCGCCGCCGTCCTCATCCCGCGGTATGGTATGATCTCCGCGGCGTAAGGGTTGTTGCGCAGCAGCGGAACCGCCTCCGGCCTCACGAGCAGGTCTATCCTGGCGTTCTTGAATATGTTCTTCTTGAGTTCGCGCACGAGGGAGGTCGCCATCACGACGTCGCCGATATTATCGACGCGCATTATGAGGACCCTTTTTACTATCTCGGGCGGCTTGAAGTATTTCGACTCTTCCCTTGCCAGCTTTACCGCCGCCGCGAAAGGCCTCAGCACGGCGTCGGCCGCCATCGCGAGGTACCTGTCTTTTTTGTTCCTTATCTCATACATGGACATATTTAAGCAGGATCCTCATCGAGCGCGCTTTTTCCCTCGATACCGCGGAAAGGGCCAGGAAGCGCAATGCCAGCCCGCCGAAAAGTATGTCCTTGAATATCGCGTATTTCCATGCCGGGTTCTTCGTCCTGAAGAATTCCTTCAAACTTTCTACCTGGAATTTCGATATCTCCTCGCCCTGTTTCGAAGTGCTCTGCTTGGAGATGTGCATTATGCTCGCCCCGGGACAGAATGCCGTCCTGTAGCCCTTCTCTTTCAGGCGGTAGCAGAAGTCCATATCTTCGGCGTACATGAAATACTTCTCGTCGAGCCCGCCCATCTCTTTGTATATACTTCTCGGCGAGGCGAGGCACGCGCCGCAGAGCCAGTCGGCTTTGGCGCCCTTGCCCGGCAGGCGGTTCATGAATATTCCCGGAAGGCCGAACAACCTGCTTAAAAAGAAATATTGCGCGAATGCCGTCCCGAGAGTCGGGAACCTGCTTCCCTGCTGCGGTTGGAAACTTCCGTCCTTATTGAGCAGGACAGGCCCTGCCGCGCCGATACCCTCGCCCTCCGATTCCATGAACGAGCATAACTTGTCGAGCGCGCCGTCGAGCACCTTCGTGTCGGGATTGAGCAGGATCACGTATTTGCCGCAGGCCGCCTCGACGCCGATGTTGTTGCCCTTCGCGAAACCGAGATTTTTGCTGTTCTTTATTATGACCGCGTCCCTGAATTCCTTCTCGACGAGCGGGATGCTCTCGTCCGAGGATGCGTTGTCAACGATTATCACTTCTGACGGGCGCTTCGTCTCGCGGTAGACGCTCTCGACGCAGTCGCGCAGGAGCGCGCCGGTGTTCCAGTTGACGATTATGATCGAGAGGTCCTTATTTGCCATTATTGTCCCTTATTACCCTCGCGGGGATGCCGACGACGACCTTATTGTCCGGGACGTCGTTTAAGACGAGCGACGCCGCGCCGATAACGACATTATTTCCGATATTCACGGGCGCCAGCACCTTTGAGCTGAAATAGAAAGTAGCATTATCTCCGATAATGGGTCCGCCGTACCACCCCTTGTCGCTCTCGCCGCCGCTGCCGCCTATCGCGTTCTGGCCGTGGAGCAGGGCGTTCCTTCCTATTTTCGCGTGTATAGCATTCCCGACGAGATGGTATATCACTAGCCCCGGGCCTATCTCAGACATCGGCGAGATGTCGCAGCCGAAGAGCACGATATTCAGCACGTAAAAGAACCTCGACAGGAATCCGAGGCGCTTGCAGAAGAAATAATGCGAGAGCCGGTAGATCGCCGTCGCGACCGAAATATGCGAGAAATAGCTCGAGAGCATGCCGAAGAACGACGTGCTCTTGCGCAGGAGCACTCTCCTGCGGCGGTTGTCTTCATAAAGATAAGATATTAATTGAAGTAAAGTCATTTATCGGAGTGTCCCATACCCACACGTCCCCTTTCGTACATGTTGGAGCCGGGGGTGACCTGGCCTATTACCCTTGCGGGAGTGCCCGCGACCATGGAGCCCTCGGGGATATCCTTGAATATGCTCGCGCGTGAATATAACCAGCAGTTGTCGCCAATCTTGAACGGCCCGAGTATCATCACGTCCACCCCGAACTGGACGTTATCGCCTATGACGGGAAGCCCGGGTCCGGCGCCTATGTCAGGGCTCGTGCCGTCCCCTCCGACTTTCAACGCTCCCGCAATTATCGCGTTCTTGCCGATCTTTCCCGTGAACTCTGAGCTCACCGGATGGAACAGTATGAAACCCGGGCCTATCTCCGACCTTGGATTTATATCCGTCCCGGTCAGCATTATCGCGAGGTTCTGCATGAGCCTGCTGGCGAGACGTATGTTCAGCCCGTCGAACCAGTGGGCTATCCTGTAGATGTTTATCGCGGTCGTCCCGGGCAACAGCATATAGCTCACAAATGACGCGAGGCCGGCCCTTTTGTGGTTCAGCTTGTTCCAGTGGGCGTAATCCCCCCACATGTCCACGAATGTCTCGTCGAGCGTAGTCCTTTTCTTCATTTAAGCGTAAACTCCAGTATTTTGTAGTATGACAGCTTCCTTGCCGGCTTGAACCGGGACAATATGTCGTCGAGCGCCGAGAAGAACGCGCATGCCCAATGCGCGTCCCTGAAGAAATACGACGCGCAAAGCCGGAAGAATACCATCTCCGGGTAATGCGTCTTTACCGCACCGAGGTATTTTTCTGCGGCGCGCACCCTTGCCGCGGTCAGGGGGTACTCCGACGGCGAGCTCTTCCTGAGCCCGAATACAGGAAGCACCCTGTTCCTGAAGAACATCAAAAGCGGGTTATCGCCGGAATTCTCTATGAAGACGGCTTTCCCGCCGTCTTTCAGGACACGGCGTATCTCCGGCGCCGCCTTTTCGATATCTATATGATGCAGTATAAAAGAGCCGAATACAAGGTCGAACGACTTATTAGCGAACGCGAGCTTTTCACAATCCATCACGTGCGCGTCTATCTCCAGGCCGTTCTTCTCTGACCATTCCAGCGTCCTCGCGATATTCGCGGGAGAAATATCTATCGCGGTGACTATGGCACCCTTTTTGGCGAGCCAGCAGGAGTTTCCGCCGGTCCCGCAACCCATATCGAGGGCTTTTTTCCCCTCGACATCACCGAGAAGGCCCAGGGCGTAAACGTGCAGGCGGTATAACTTCTCGTCGGGGTTATTGATGAGCCCCTTGTAGTAAGTAAGCGGGCCCTCCGCCTTTTTGTCCCAGAACTCCGCCTCGTTCATGCCGCCTTGAGCGATCTCCTTACCGTTAAGCTCAATACCACGAAGAACAGCGCCTCCGGGATAAGCGTCGTCATCGCGGCGCCCAGCGCGCCGTACCTCGGAAGCAGGATGAGGTTTATCGTTACCGTGAACGCGAGCATCGCGAGCAACGCCTTCAGGTACGCCCTCTCCCTGTCCAGCGTATAGAGGAAATAATTACTCCCCGTGTTAAGGAACAGGAATACCGGCGTGAACGCCATGACATAGAGCGGCAATACCGCGCCCTTGAACCCGGGCCCGTAAATGAACCCTATCAGCGCCGGCGCCGACGCGAAGATGCCCGCGCTTATCGCGAGCCCTGCCCAGAAGAGGTACCTGCGGGCTTTCGCTATCGCAGCCCTGAGCCGCGCGGCATCCCTTCCTGCGGCGATATTCGCCAGGTGCGGGAATACCGCCTGCGTGATGCTTACCGCCAGGACGCCTGAGACGCTGATGAAACGGAACCCCGCCGCGTAGATTCCCGTCGCCTCGTCGCCCTTGAAGAAATTCAGCAGTATCGTGTTCGTCTGCACGTACAGGGCGATCAGCATCTGTATCACCGCGATATGCGTGCTGCCCTTTACCATCGACGCGCATTCGCGGAATGAAAAAGCTCTGAGCTTGCCCTTCGACGCCACAAAACGCGACGAGGCGATGTACGCTACCAGGAAGAACGACGAATACACGAATATCTGCGTCACCGCGAAAGCCGTTATGTCCCTGAACTTCAATATCACGAAGATGGACGCCGCAGTCGAGAAGAGATACAGCATCCCGCGTATCGCCCCTTCATACTCCATCTTCTGGAACGCCCTGAAGAACGCGAAGAATGAGAACATCAGCGACTCGATAAGCCGCGAGGCCATCACGAGATATATGACCGCCCTCTTATCCGCCGCGTAGCCCGCCGCCCTGAGCGCGAGCTCCAGCGCGAGCACCCCCGTCACGATCATCGCGGCGCGCGCGGCCAGCATGTTATAAAAACATGCGCCCGCCTTGTTCGGTTCCCTCGCGATCGCCCTTATCGCGAAGTCGAACATGCCGAAGTAACTGGCGAAATATATTATCGTCGCTACGGAATACGCGAATGAAAACAGCCCGAGGTCGGCCACGCCGAGCGCGCGGGCCAGCGCGATTATTACCGCGATACCGCAGGCCATGTTGAACGCTTCGGTCGCGGTCAGTATCAGGGCGTTCTTCGCTACCGCCTTATTCATCTGACAGCGTTATCCTGTCCCTTACCGCTAAACTAGTTATCGTGAAGAGCGCCGCGAAAAAGGCGAAGACGGTCAGGCGCGACGGATAATTCATGTCGGAGACCGCGTGGATGGAATACGCGATAAAACCGAATAGCAGGCCCGCGTTTAAATTGAAGAGGAAGCCCTTCGACTTGCGGATATTCCTTATCCCCGTTTCTATTATGACGAAGAAGAGCGAAAGCAGGGCCACTATGCCCACTATGCCTGTTTCCGCGAAATACTCGAGGTATACGGTATGCACCGGGAACTTGAAGCCGCGGGATATCCGCTGGGTGGTATTGTCATACTCTTCCATGACCTCGACGTAGTTGTTGATCCCTACGCCGGTAAGAGGATGCGAGGTTATTATCTCCCTCGCCACGTAATACTGGCTGACCCTCGCGTTGGCGGCTCCCCTGTCGCGCGAGACTATCCTTTTATAGATCTTCGGCGAGAACCCCGCGAGGACACCGACGGCCAGCAGGATTATCGCGACCGTCTTGAAGAAGAATTTCTGCTCGTATATGTTCCTCGCCGCGAGCACGAAGAACAGGAAGAAGCACGCTACCACCACGCCGACCCACCCTCCGCGCGATAGCGTGTATATAAGCGATACGCCTCCGGCGAACATGGCCACAGTCGCGAGCTTGCGCAGCCACCCCGGCCGCCTGATGAACGCCATCGAGAACATCAGCGGTATCAGGAACTCGAGGTAGTTGCTGAAGAGGTTCGGGTGCCCGAAGAGCCCCGACGGCCTGAAGACCTGGTGTTCTTCCTCGTACGACAGGTAAGGCGACTTTAGTTCCCCGAGGTAGATGAAACCAAGCGTGTCGCGGAAATAGACCTGCATTATCACTATAACGGTCTGCAGGATGAGCCCGACGGCCAGCGTCGCTATGATGACCCTGAATTCTTTCGTCGAGGTGATGTTGTTGATCAGGTAAAAATATACGATGAGGACCTTCGCCATCATCGCTATCTCGATGAACGCCCGATCGAACCTGACCGCGTTGACGAGCGAAAGGATGTCCGCGGCCACCATCGCGAGCAGGAAGAACATGACCGGCGTCATCCAGATGATCTTCCTGTGGCCCTTCTCCGCGCTGTGCGCCATCCTGCCTATCCAGATGCCGTAAAGGATCACCAGGAACGCGTCTGTCGCGAAGAACGGCAGCGTGTCGCTAAGCGACGGTATCGGGTTATCTATCCTGAATATCGCCTTGTTGATGTTTATCGGAAGGAAGAAGACAAGCAGTGTCAGGTAATAGAGTTTCTTGTCATGGAAGAATATTGACACCACCACGACAAGCAGCGCCGCGCCGATCGCCAGCACAAAACGTACCGGCAGCATGCCCGCGACGGCGGACAACGCCCCTATCGCGGCGCATACGACCAGCGAGAACGCTACGTTCCTGAAACTGTCGTTTTTCTTGTCAAACATGCCTGTAAATGAACGCGGGGATGAAGTACCTCTGGTTCGTCAGGACCGCCCCGAGGAACGTGATGCCTTCCCTCTCGGTCTTGTGAAGCACGTCCTTTATGACCTCTCGCCTTGTCGCGCTCTCCTTGACGACCATGATGCCGAGGTCCGCCTGCTTGCATACGAGCAGCGCGGCAGAAGCGCTCTTCATCGACGGGCAGTCGAATATGACGAGGTCATAATGTTTCTTCGCTTCGTCTATGAGGTGGCGTATCTTGTCGGCCTTGAACGTCGCCCTTGAATCGGCCCTGCCGGCGGTAAGCACGTCGAGGTTGTCGTTGATCGTGTTCTTGGCTTTCTCTATCGAGATATCCCCGTCGAGCACGTCGCTCAATCCCGGGTTCTCCGGCACGCCGAAAAGTTTGTTCATCGATGGTGATTTTGTATTTGCGTCTATAAGCAGTGTCTTCGCGTGCGAGCGCTTGCTGACGATGACCGCGATATCCTTCGCGGTTACGCTCTTGCCTTCCTGCTTCTCGGTGCTCGTTACCGCGACGCATACCGGCCGCCTGTCCTTGACGAGGATCTGGAGCCGCCCGGCGAACATCTCATACGCGCCGTAATACGCGTCGTCCATATTCGGGTCGAGGTCGCCGGCCATCCTCGTCTTAAGCGAGGGTATCGAGGCCAGTACGTGCAGGCCGAGGTACTTCTCTATCTCGAGCGGCGTCTTGACCGAATGGTCGAGCACCTCCATCGCGAACATGCCGGCTATGCCGAGGATGATGAAGAGCACGAGCGCGACGAGATACGCTATCTTCTTGTTCGGCGTCGAAGGCCATGCGGGAACGGACGCCTGCTCAATTACCTTTATGTTGCCGCTGCTCATCGCCTCGCTGAACCCGACCCCGCCCTTCGCGATCTCATTGCGTATATCGCTTATCTGGTTCTCGAGGATGGTTATCTTCGGGTGCTTCTCGCCGTATTTCGTGCGGTATTCGTCCATCTGCTGCATCATGTTGAATAAAATATAGCGTTTTGTCAGCGCATCGCCTATCCTGGACGCCATCACCGGGTCGTAATCGATCGCCGCGACGCGTATTACGTCGGTCCTCTCGATGCTGTCGACCTTAACCATCTTCGCGAGGCGGTTTATCGCGAGTTCGAGCTTCTGCTGTTCCGTCGGCGGCTTCCTGAAGATATTCATGACCGGGGTTATCACGTAATCCATCGTCAACTTGACCGCTTTCCAGCCGAGCGGCGAATATTTCAATTCGTCTTTGCGGCTGTCGAGGCCGAGGGTTATCGTGACGTCCCTCAGGAGGTCCCTGCTCTTTATGACCTCGCTGACCGTGCTCGCGATATCTACCGTCCTGAAGGCGGGTATCGGCGCGTAATACGTCGAGTCCACCTGCGGCAAACTGGCGACGAGCAGGCGTATCTCGCTCCTGTACTTCGGCAGGAAGAACGACAGGAATATCGTCGTGAAAATGACGGAAAGCACCGCGAATATCAGCAGCAGCGATTTCCTTTTGAAGATTATCCTTAAATTGTCACGCGCGCTCATTTCATAACGGTCCATCTACGCCCTCCTTTTTAGGATATGACCTTTCCATAGTATCCCTTGTGGAAATAATAATTAAACAAACGCCTGTATAAGAATGAACTCACAGCCTCGCTGTTTCGTTCCGTTTTTTTCGCTAAAGATAAAAGAGCGTTTATCGTAAATTCGTTGATGAATACCTTCTGCAGTGCGTATCTCGCGTACCTTACCGACAGCTTCGGCCCGCGTTCGGGAAGGAACCTTCCTATGAACTTCGTCTCCTCCCTCAGGCCCTTGTCGCCCGACTCGAGCCAGGCGCGGAACGCCTCGCCGTACCTTCGGACTTTCTCGAGAAACTGCGCGGGCGTCCTGAAATGGTAATGGTACGATACCGCTTTTTCGTTATATACGATCTTCAGCCCCTTCTTATTGAGACGGAAGCCGAGGTCGGTATCTTCAAATCCTACCGTGCGCGCGAATATCTTCTCGTCGAACCTCGCCCGGGAAGAGTCGAGAAACGACTTCTTGAGCGAGATATTCATCGACGAGAAATCCGCCCAGCCGCAGATCTCGCCGTGTTTGAGCCGCCTGAACGCGAGGCCGACGTCATCGAGCCGCATCAGCGGCGTCGCCTTCACTTCCGGCGGGTACTGCGGGTTTCCCAGCACTGCGATATTCGGGCCCGGGAACCTCTTGTGGAAATCCAGGTGCTGCTCGAGGCAATCTTTTTCAGGGACGTTGTCGGCGTCAAGGAACATTATATATTCGCCCGTCGCGTTATCGAGCCCCCTGTTCCTCGCGACGCCCGACCCGAGCCGCTCGCCATTACGAAAATATTTCACAGAGCCGTCTTTCGTATACTTCTCCACCGCCGTCCTCGTCCCGTCGGTCGAGGCGTCATCGACCACTATCACCTCTATATCTCCTGCCGGCAGTGCCTGCTTCTTCAGCGCCTCGATCGTCTTTCCGATCACCTCCCCGCAATTATACGCGGGAACTATAACGCTAAAATACACCTTCTTCAACCTGCACGATATCGCCGGGTTCAAGCACGATATCTTTTGACAGGCCGTTCATGATGAGCTTCATGTTGGCTTTGAAGGTCTCGTACCCGGACCCGTTCACCTTCGGGCGCAATACCTTTACGCGGCTCGATGAGCCGTATTTCGTGAAACCGCCCGCGGTCGATATCGCCTTCATGACCGTCATGTTGTCCTCGAGGAAATACGTTCCGGGTTTGAGAACCTCCCCGTAAACGTAGAATTTCTTGCTGCGCGACTCTTTTACCGCGACCGAGACCACCGGGTATTTCAGGTAGCCGTCGGCAAGGCGCGATTGTATCTCGTCCTGCACTTCGGAAGGCGTCTTGCCTTTCACGTCCACCTTTCCGATATACGGGAACGTTATCGAGCCGTCAGGCGATACCGTGACCGTCAGCGCGAGCTGCTCGGGCTGTAACACCGCGATATCGAGGATGTCCTCGTTACCGATGCGATATTCCTGCTGAGCCGGCGCAGCCGGCGCAGCGCCCGCCTGCTCCTGGGCTGCTGCGGGCTGCGTCATACCTGCCGCTTTTTCTGCCTGCACCTCAGCGGCAGGCACAGCCGCCTTTGGTTGCGCGAAGTTCACCGATCTTGCGGCCTCATCAGCGCCCGCGCCCTGCGCAAATACGCATACAACCGCTATTGACATTATTATTGCCAGTCCTTTCATCACTTTGCTCCTTTCGCTATTAAAACTACGGGTATCGTTGTGAACAGTATCTTAAGGTCCAGCCAGATAGACCAGTTGTCGATATACTCGAGGTCGAGCCGCATCCATTCGTTGAAATCCGTTATCTCATTGCGGCCCTTGACCTGCCAGAGGCACGTGATGCCCGGCCTCATGCTAAGGCGGCGGCGCTGCCAGTTGTCGTAATTATCGACCTCGGCCGGTATCGGCGGCCGCGGCCCGACTATGCTCATCTCGCCGTTAAATACGTTCCAGAGCTGCGGCAGCTCGTCCAGGCTCGACTTGCGCAGGAACCTGCCGATCGGCGTCACGCGCGGGTCGCTCTTCATCTTGAAGACGGGGCCGTTCATCTCGTTGAACTTCTGCAGCTCGGCCAACTTCTCTTCGGCGCCCTTGACCATCGTCCTGAACTTGAACAACGTGAACCTGCGGCCGTTGAGCCCGCAGCGTTTCTGCCTGAAGAATACAGGCCCTTCGGACGTTGCCTTGATTATAACTGCCAGCGCGAGGAACAGCGGCGACAGCACGACGAGCCCGATAGCCGACGATACGGCGTCGAACGCGCGTTTCATCAAAAGCTCCCACACCCTGTCCGGCGCAGATTCGAACGTCAGCATCGGCGTGCCTAAAAAATCGGTCTGCTTCGCGCGCGCGAATTTCAGCTCATACAGGTCGACCACGACGCTCGCGGGTATGCCCTCCGTCTCGCAGAGATGGATGAGGTCCTCTATCTTTTCGAACCAGAGCCGCGGCACGACGAACACGACATGGTCCACGACGTTGCGGTGCAGTATCTTCGCCATGTCGCCGAACTCGTCCTCGTCGATCATCTTGATTATCTTAAAACCCCATTCGCTGTGCGTCTTTATCTTCCCAACAAAATCCTGCGCGCGCTTGCCCGTGCCGACGATGAGGACGTTCCTCGTGTTATATCCCCTTCTGCGCAGGTGCTTGAACGTCATTACAATCAATATTTTTTGTATGACAAAGAGCGCGGCCGAAATGAATATTATCATGAAGACGAACGCCCTGCTGACATCGTGCAATTTCACCACGTACACGACGCTGCTGAACACAACGAACCCGAAGAACGCCGTCTCGAACACTATCGATATCACGTCCGAGAGCGGCTTCATCCTGAACGAGTTATACATCCCGAGGAAGTAAAGCAGCCCAACCCACACTCCGACGAAATACGGCATGAGCCGCAGGTAATCGTTGAGCGGGTAAAGCTCCTTCATCTCGTTGCTCAAATAATATGCCGCGATGAACGCAGCCGCGGCAAGGCACACATCCGCAAAAATGAGCAGTTTCCTGAATATATCGGAGTGTTGTCTGAGCATTCCCTAGAATTCTGCCAATAACCCCAACGTGACCGTGTTCTTGCGGTATTCGCTGAAGATCGAGGTCGAGTCCTGCTTGGAGTACGAATACGCCGCCCTGGCCTTCCACTTATCGTTTATCTCATACTCCAACGCCGCGCTGGAGCCGACTAAATCGTCTTCCTGCCCGGAATTTACATACTTGCCCCTTCCGTAGAACGCCGAGACCGTGCCCTTGAGTTTCTGCGTGATCTCGTGGTTCAACGACGCGGAGACCTGCCATTGGTCGAATATGTCTTCGTTGTATGATATCGTGTTGTATCGCTTGGAGAATAAAAGGATGGCGTTGGTGCGGTCGCTTATATCATCCGTTAAGGATATGACGCCGAAGGGCTTCGTGTAATCTTTGTCGCTGTACGACTTTATGAAATCCACACCTGTAGACGCGTCGATATACAATTGTTTCGTAAGGAACTTGCGGAATCCGCCGGTCCACGTGTTCGTCGTCGCGTGCGGGCCCTCGTCGAAATCGCGGCGGGAATAATCGTACGCGCTGAAGACGGTGAAATCGGAACTGATGATATACGCGCCCTCTACCCCGCCCGAATTCAGGAATGACTTCGCAATATCATCGCGTGAGTAGGTGTTATACTCGTTCGAATAGCGGGTCGATAACCCGAAATGCTGCGATACGTCGCGCGCGTACCCGAAATCCACGCGGTTCCTCGTCGAACTGTAGCGCCCGCCGATGAAACCGAACTGGTCCTCGAAACTGCGCGGCTCATACGTCTTCGAGAACGAGTCCCTTAACGAGATCCTGTCGTATTTGGAGAGCTCCGAGTTAAGCTCGGCGGAAACGTCACCGCCGTTATTATCGAACCCGGAATTGTCGGCGTAGAATTCGTGGTAGTAGTTGCCGTCGACCATCAGGGAGGTCGTCTTTCCTTCGTAGATCATCAGGGCGCCGACCGACGGCTTCGTGATGTAATCGCTTATCTTGTTCTCTTTGACATACGTTACGTTGTCGTCGTATGTCTCATAGACGGAGGCGTGCGGTTTTATCTCGATCTTTCCGAGCCTGAATGCCCATGCGTTGCCCTGATACGCAAATTGGCACAGGCAAAATACGACCGCAACAGATATTAACGATTGATTTTTCATAGGTTATCTTCTTTTTGACTATAAAGGCAAGCAAGTGAGTATTTTACGTTAATTGCGAGGGTGTGTCAAGCGGTAAAAAACGAACGTGGCGAAGAGGCAGGCGAAACCCCCGATCAGCAGGGCGTCGGTCGCGCCCAGTTTGTTCGCGATAGCGCCGGCAAGGAGGCTCCCGATGGGCGCCATTCCTATAAAAGCCATGGCATAAAGGCTCATTACGCGGCCGCGCTTGTCATCGTGGACGGTATTCTGGATTATCGTATTAAATGACGCGGTCGTCGCGAGGAACCCGAAGCCCGTGATGATAAGCAGGACTATAGAGACCCACATGACGCGCGAGAGTGCGAATAAAATAATGCTCGAGGAGAACACCGCGGACGCGGCGGGAACGGTTCCTTCGATCGTAGGCGGCTTTTCGCGCGACGCGAGCCATAATGTGGCGGCCAGAGCGCCGACTCCCACGGCTCCCATCATAAAACCGAGCGTGTCCGCGCCGCCATGGTGGATATCTTTCGCGAAGACCGGCATCAACACGATATACGACATTCCGAGCATGCTTATCACGCTGAGAAGTAGCAGTATCCGGCGTATCGGGCGGGAGTTGTACGCGTAAATGACGCCTTCCTTGAGCTCCTGCAGGACGTGCATCTCGGGCGGCCTGCGCTCGGCTCGGTCAAGTTTCATCATGAGCAGGCTCGCGATTACGGCGAGGAAGCTTAGCGCGTTGACGAGGAAGCATATCCCCTCGCCCGCGACGGCGACGATGATGCCCGCCAGCGTCGGGCCGATAAGCCGCGACGCGTTGAACATCGCGGAGTTGAGCGCGATCGCGTTGCCGAGGACTTCTTTCTTCTCGACCATCTCTATAAGGAAAGATTGCCGCGCCGGGATGTCGACCGAGTTGACGCATCCAAGAAAAAATCCCAGCGCGACTATCTGCCAGACGGTGATATTCCCTGAAAGCGTCAGTGTTGCGAGGATTCCGGCCTGTACCATCGACAGGACCTGCGTGGTTATGACGATCTTGTGCCGGTTGTACCTGTCGGCGAAGACGCCCGCGAACGGGCTCAGCACGAACGTAGGTATCTGCGACAGGAACGCGACGGTCCCGAGAAGCAGCGCCGACACCGTCATCCTGT
>JAKLIT010000030.1 GCA_022709465.1 Candidatus Omnitrophota bacterium
CTTCCTGAGCCCGTTATGGTCGACGTTTATGAACCACTGGACCGTGGCCCTGAATATGACCGGCTCCTTGCACCTCCAGCAATGCGGGTATGAATGCGATACCGTCCCGCTTCCGAGAAGCGCGCCGTCCCTCTGCAGCCTTTCGGTGATCGCGGCGTTCGCCTTGAATACGTGCATGCCGGCGAACTCGCCTGCGGTCTTGTCGAATATCCCCCTCTCGTCCACGGGCATGATCGTCGGCAGGCCGTACCTCTGGCCCGTCAGGTAATCCTCCATGCCGTGGCCCGGAGCGGTATGGACGCATCCCGAGCCGTCCTCGTTAGAGACGTAATCCGCAAGGACTACCTTGCCTTCCCTGCCGATGAACGGATGCGTATACGTAAGGCCCTCAAGCTCTTTTCCTATCGCGGAAGAAAGCACCTTGTAATCCTTCAGCCCGGTCTTCGCTGCAACGGCCTCGAGCAGGTCTCTCGCGATGATATAGCTCTCGCCGTTCGCTTCCACAGTAACGTAATCGAGCGCCGGGTGGACCGCAACCGCGACATTCGCGACGAGAGTCCACGGCGTTGTGGTCCAGATGACGAGGAATTTCTTGCCTGATGCGCCGACGCGGAACTTCACGAATACCGACGGCGACGAGTGGTCGGCGTATTCGACCTCCGCCTCGGCGAGCGCCGTCTCGCAGCGCAGGCACCAGTTGACGGGCTTGACGCCCTTGTAGATATAACCGGCGGCCGCCATCTTCGCGAACGAACGGACAATGCCCGCGACATATTTGTTGTTAAGCGTCAGGTAAGGGTCGTCCCAGTCGCCGAAAACGCCGAGGCGCTTGAACTCCTCCTTCTGCGTCGCGACGAACCTCAGCGCGTATTCTGCGGCCTTCTTCCTGAACTCGAGCTGGCCTATCTGGCCCTTCGACATCTTGAGTTCTTTGAAGAGCGCATGCTCGACCGGAAGGCCGTGGCAGTCCCATCCGGGCACGTAAGGCGCGTCGAAACCGCGCATCGTCTTGTACTTGACGATGATATCCTTGAGCGTCTTGTTCAGCGCGTGGCCTATATGGATGTTGCCGTTCGCGTAAGGCGGGCCGTCATGAAGGATATATTTCGGCTTTCCTGCACGCGCCTTGCGGACCAAGCCGTAGATGTCTGCCTGCTGCCATACCTTAAGCATCTCCGGCTCGCGTTTCGGCAGGTCGGCCTTCATCGGGAAATCGGTCTTCGGTAAATTCAAGCTCTCTTTATAGTTCATGATCTCTCTATCAGTTTATATATTACCTTCGTCAATTTCGGCTCCGCCTCGTTCGCGGTCTTTATTATTTCGTCTATATTGCACGGCTTGAGCGTCTCGGGAAGGCATATGTCCGTTATGACGCTTATGCCGAATATCCTGAGCCCAGCGTGCTTCGCGACGATAACTTCGGGGACCGTGGACATCCCTACGGCGTCGGCACCTATGACCTGGAAGAACCTGTATTCTGCCTTCGTCTCGAGATTGGGCCCGGTAACGCCGATATACACGCCCTTCTGCATGCTTATGCCCTCTTCCTTCGCGATCTTGCACGCCAGCTCCACGAGCTGCGGGTCGTAAAGGTCGCAGAAATCCGGGAACCTCGGCCCGAGTGTTTCGTCGTTCGGCCCTATCAGAGGGTTCAACCCCGTAAAATTAATATGGTCGGCTATCGCCATGAGGTCGCCGCATTTATATTTCGGGTTCATGCCGCCCGCGGCATTCGATACCACAAGGGTCCTGGCGCCGAGCGCCTTGACCACCCTTACGGGATAGGTGACCTCGTCAAGCGAGTATCCCTCGTAATGGTGGAACCTGCCTTCCATCGCTACGACGTTCTTATCCCCGATCTTGCCGAAGACCAGCTCGCCTTTATGGCTCTTTACGGTAGACAGCGGGAAGTGGGGTATCTTCCAGTATTCGAGGCTTTTCTTTTCGCTTATCTTCGCGGACAGGTTTCCGAGCCCGGTCCCGAGTATGATCGCCACATCGGGCTGGGGCGTGCGGCCCATCTCTTCCTTTATGAATTTCACCGTCTCGTTTATCTTGTTCTTTAGTTCGTGCATCTATGCCTCCGTTTTAGCGCAGCCTCATCGCGAGTTCCATAAGGGTTGGCACCAGAAAATACTTTTGCGCCGAATATACCAGTATGACCGCGATCGCCGGCGATATATCTATCGGCCCGAGAGGCGGCATGAACTTCCTGAAGGGTGCAAGCACCGGGTCCGTCATCCTGTTGAGGAACTGCACGAGCGGATGGAACGGGTCCGGGTTGACCCAGCTTATGAACGCGCGCAATATTATCATGAAGCACCATATCTGCGTGAATATCTCTAAGAGCCGCGCGGTAAGGATCAAAAGGTTGCTTAGGGCGAACATTTATCCTCCTGAGAGTTGCCTGGAACGCTTTACGGCGGCGGCAACGGCCTTGCGCACGACACGCTTGAATCCCGCCTTCTCGAAGACCTTCATCGCCTGCTCTGTCGTTCCGCCTTTCGACGTGACGTGCCCCCTCAAAACGCCGGGCTCATGCCCCGTCTCGATGAGCAGCTTCGCCGCACCGAGCGCGGTCCTGGAGACCAGCTTGCGCGCCATATCCCTGCCCAATCCCATTCCCACCGCGGCTTCCATAAGCGCTTCCTTGAGATAGAAAAAATACGCAGGGCCGCTGCCCGATATGGCGGTGACCAGGTCGAAATGGCGCTCGCCGAGGACTACCGTTTCACCGACGCACGAGAATATCCCGCGCGCTGCCGCTACGTCGGACGGCGTCGCATATCTTCCCCCGCATATCGCGGAGATGCCCTCGCCTACAAGCGCGGGCGTATTCGGCATGACCCTTACGACGCGCGCGCGGCTGCCGATCAGTTTTTCGGCGGTACCCGTCCTGATGCCGGCGGCGATCGTTATGAATAATTTCCCTTTTGCGTGGGCAGAGGCCTCCCTGGCGGCCTGCGCGAAATCCTTCGGCTTGACCGCTATGATCACGATATCCGATAAACGCGCAAGTTCGGCGGCCGAAGATAAGGCTTTTACTCGCGCGAGCCTGCCTGCGGCACGCAACTTTGCCGGGTCGCAGTCGTAGCCGGCCAGCGCGCCGGCGCGTGAACCCGCGAGCCCGCGCATGACCGCGCTGCCCATATTGCCGAGGCCGATAATGCCTATCTTCTTACGCTTCGAATATCGCATGGCCTATCCTGAGTATGTTAGCGCCTTCTTCTATGGCTACCTCGAAATCCTGGGTCATACCCATCGAGAGATAGTCGATCCTTACGTTTCGTATCGACTTCGAGTTCACCATAGTGGCCAGTTTCTTGAGGCGCCGGAAATACGGCCTCGACTCCTCCGGGTCTTCGGTGAAAGGCGCCATGGTCATAAGCCCTATCACGTTCACGTACTTCAGCGATGATATCTTCTCGAGCAGCTGCATCACCTGTTCCGGCAATACTCCGAACTTTGTCGCTTCCTCCGAGGTCTTGACCTCTATGAGTATCTTCTTAGGGATCTTCGAGGGCTCCGACCTGCGCGATATCTCGTCGGCAAGCCGGAACGAGTCGACTGATTGTATTACATCGAAGATCTTGACCGCCTCTTTTACCTTGTTCGTCTGGAGGTGGCCTACGAGGTGCCATTTCGCGCGGTGGTTAATAGCGCCGAACTTCACCTCCGCGGCCTGGACATAGCTCTCGCCGATATCCGCGACACCGGCGGCGAGCGCCTCTTCTATCTGCGCGACGCCTACGGCCTTCGTGACGCATACGAGGGTGATATCCCTGTCGTTCCTGCCGATCTTCTCGGCGGCCTTGCGTACGCGGTCCCTGACCCTGTTAAGGTTATCGGCTATCATTAAAAATACTCGCTGAATATCTGTTGTACGCGGTCGAATACGCTTCCGAGAGGGGTATTCGCGAGGAACTTTTTAGAACCCTTCTTCCTCGCGCCTTCAGCCGCCCAGTATTTCACAAGACCGAGCGATACGATCTTTCCGGGCTCCACCATGTTAAGCCCTTCTCCCGAGACGCCTTTTACGAGGCCCATCTTTACCGGCATGCTCAGCGAAAGTTCGAACATCTCGAGGAAACCCCCGGTGTCCGCGAGGACTCCCGCGACCACGCATCCGGTCGCCGCCTCTTTCGATGAGCGCATTCCCTTGATCGCCTCCGACACCCTGTTTATGAGGTCTTCCGCCGCCGGTTTAACGGCGTCGCGCAGTGACTTCCTCGATATCGTCCTCGCCGAACCGCCTATCCTGAGCGTTATGCCGTCATCGTCCGAGGGCGGCTCCTCATCGAGGCTGGCTTCCCTCCTGATGACCTGCTCGGCATAGTCCCGCGGGACCTTGAACGCGTCCGCAACGGCACGGATGATCTCCCCGCCGCCGAAAGGCACGACCTCAATGGACTTTATCTCGCCCGAATTATAAACAACTATATGCGTCGCAGAATAGGAGATATATACCAGTATCACGCCGAGGTCCTTATCTAGGTCCTCGAGCAGGACATTGCCGGACGCGACGCCTGAAAGGATTATGTCCTGTATCTCGAATCCGGCGGTATTTATCGTACGCCTGAGGTTATGCAGGTTCGTTATGAGGGCGGTCACGTACTCCATGTCCGCTTCGAGCCTCGTGCCGAACATCCCCGCAGGGTCCCTTATGCCGTCCTGGCCGTCGAGTATGAATCCGCGCGTTATGGAATGGACTATCTCCCTGTCGAAAGGCAGCGCTATCGTCCTGGCCGCCTCGGTGACGCGCTCGATCTCGCGCCGGCCGATCTCGTTCTCCTTCTCCGCGACGGTTATGCTGCCCTTTGTATCGTATGTCCTTAAGCTCGCCCCGTCGCAACTCGCCACAAGCGCGAGGACCTTGACCTTGGCCGCGGACTCCGCTTTCTCTACCGCCTCCGCGACCGATTGGGATGCCTCGCTCAAATCGGTGATCGTGCCGTTGTCTATGCCCCTGGCCGGAGCGGTCCCTATCCCGAGTATCGCGGCGGACGCCTTGTCATCGATGGAACAGATGGAACATGTCACGAGATCTTCGCTGATATCGAGCCCTGCGAGGGTCTTCTTCTTCATTTCTTCTCCGGTTTGAACGTCACGACCGGGTCGGTGAACCTCAGGTCTATGGAATCCACCTTCGCCTTGTCAAGTTTCGGGTCCGTGATGAGGCTTGCCAGCAGGTCCAGTTTCCCCTCGATGTCGCCGGAACCTACGGTGATATCCATGCCGTCCATAATTAACGACGCCTTATCGGGGTATGTGACATCCACCGTCTCGACGAACGATTTCCTGAATTCGGCCCTAGAGTATACCTGCTTTAAGATATTCAGCGCGGCCGCGAGCCTCTTCGACTTGACCTTCGTGCCGGGTTTCGGGTTCGCGAGCTGTGACTCGAGGCCTGTAATAAGAGGCAGGGATTCCATACTGCCCGAGTCTGACACGACAACGCCTTCAAAATCTATCGGCAGGACTTTCGCGACCTTTATCTTAGCGGCCGCCGCCCTGTCCTTTATTGTAGCGGCGATCCTGTCCGGGAGGAATTTCGTTATTACAACTATCTGGTATTCCGGGTGCTTCTCTTTTATCTTCCTCGAAAGCGCCGCCGGGTCGGCGGTAAATATGTTGACGGGGTATTCGAGGCGGAAATATTCCTTCTGCAAGCGGTACGCGCCTTCCCTGCCCGGCTTGACGACCTCGATCTTGTCGACCGAGAAGCACGGCGACGTGCAAAAGAAGTCGGACAGCCAGAACGCAGCGCCGGTTGCGACCAGCACTATGACCGCGAACGCGGCGATAGGCACCTTGTTCTTCTTTAAGAATTCGCCCAGCTGTTTCGCGGAACCGTTTGTGTTCTTTCTTTTTCTTGCCATATTATATGAATGCCGATTCAAGCATCTTTTCGCATAATTCCGGGAATTCTATGCCGGCCGCCTTCGCCGCTTTCGGCAAAAGGCTCAGCTGCGTCATCCCCGGTATCGTATTGACCTCGAGGACGGTAACCTTTCCGTCCCCGCCGAGTATCATATCGACCCTCGAATAGCCGGCGCAGCCCAATGCCCTGTGGGCCTTGGCGCCCGCCTCCTGGGCGAGTTTCGACTCTTTTTCCGAGATAGGCGCCGGGCACAGGTATTCGGTCATCCCGACCGTATATTTCGCGACCTCGTCGTAATAGCGCCTCTTAGGCACTACCTGTATGACCGGAAGGGGTTTCCCGTCGAGTATCCCGACCGTAAGCTCTTTCCCCGGCACGAACTGTTCGAGCAGGACCCTGTCCCCAAACATGAACGCGCCGTTTATCGCGCTCTCGAGCTCTTCAAGGCTGTCAATTATAGATACGCCGACAGAAGAACCCTGCGCCGACGGCTTTACGACGAGCGGGGTCTTCAGATCCTTGCGCGGGCGCGTCCCGTTCTTTATCACGTGGCATTCCGGTATCCTGAGCCTCGCCTTCCTGAAGAGCTTCCTGGAGGATATCTTATCCATGCCGTAACGGCTCGCTTTCACCTTTGAGCCCGTATAAGGTATCTTCATCTCCTCGAGTATCGCCTGGATCTGCCCGTCCTCTCCGAAAGTACCGTGCATGGCAAGAAAAGCGACATCAATGCCCGCCGATTTTAGCTCCTGCCTCGTCGGAAGCCAAACCTCAAGCGGCACCGCGTTATACCCCTTGCCCAACAGCGCCTGGAGTATCGCCTTTCCCGAGCGCAGGGAGACATCCCTTTCGGCGGAAGGGCCTCCCATCAGGACACCGATTCGCATGGACTTCTTATCCACTAAAAATCTCCTATTATTTTAACTTCTAATTTTAACATAATTTGCTGATCTTTAAAAACCTTTTTTTGTATTTCTTCGATAAGTGCCCGGACATCCGCTGCCGAGGCCTTCCCGTTATTGACTATGAAATTCGCGTGTTTTTCGGATAGCACCGCATCCCCCGACTTTGCCCCCCTGAGGCCGCTCTTCTCTATTACTTGCCACGCGGGCGCAGCCCCGGACGGATTAAGGAATATGCTTCCGACGCTCGGCCGGCCCAGGTCCTGCGTCTGCCTCTTTTTTTCGAAGTTCCTGTTGATCTCCGCCTCGATATCCGCCTTGGGCTTCCTGTCGAGCCTGAATTTCGCGCAGATAAGCACCGCGTCCCCGAAATCCGATCCGCGATATTTGAACTTAAGCTCGCTCTTGCCGAGTGTCGACTTCTCGAGCCCTTTTATGAGCGTGACTTCCTCGACACGGTCGCCTATTGACTTGGTCGGCCATCCCGCATTCATGGTGATAGCGCCGCCGAGGGTGCCCGGTATGCCGGCAAGGAACTCGAGCCCTCCGAGGCCTTCGGCCGCGGCCTTTTTAAGGAACTCGCTTACTTTCATCCCGCAGCCGGCGGATGCGTATTCCCCCTCGAATGACAGCCCGTGGAATGCCGGCGCGTTCAGCGACACGACGAACCCGCGCAAGCCCTTGTCGCCGACAAGCAGCTTGCTTCCGCCGCCGATCACGAAGACGCCCATCTTATGTTCCGCGGCGTAACGCAGGACTGCCAGCAGGTCGTCGGCATCCGACGGATATACGAAGACCTCCGCGGGCCCGCCTATCCTAAAAGACGTGTGGCGGGACATCGGCTCCTCGAATTTTATGACCCCTTTAATTACGGGTTTCAGGTCTTCTTTTCTGACCGGCATCCTTTTCTCCGTGGTTTGAGCGGCAGGTCGCGGGCGAGATCGTCCGCTATGCAGGTTATGTCCCCCGCCCCCATCATTAGCACCATATCGCCGCGCTTTATCTCTTTCAGCAGCATGTCTTTCAATTCCTTCTTATGGACATACGAGACGTCCCTGTGGCCGCGCGCGCGGACCTCTTCATATATGCTCCTGCCCGAGACATTATCAAGCTCTTCTTCGGAAGCCGCATATATGTCGGTAAGCACCACCTTGTCGGCCGCGTCGAAGCACCTGCCGAACTGGTCCCTCAGGTATTTGGTCCGAGAGAACCTGTGCGGCTGGAACGCGACGATAAGCCGCTTCGGCTTCCAGTTCCTCGCGGCTGCAATCGTCGCCCTTATCTCGGACGGGTGGTGAGCGTAATCGTCTATGACCTTTACGCCGTTGCCTGAATACTTGACCTGGAACCTGCGGGCCGCGCCCGTGAAATCCTCGACCGCCGATTTCACCGTATTAAAATCCAGCCCGAGCTCGAGCGCTACGGCAAAAGCCGCGAGCGCGTTCGAGACGTTGTGTATACCCGGTATGTTTATTGCGGCGGCGCCGAGCCTCCGGCCGCGGTAGACGACCTCAAACTCTGAATGCGAATCATGCATTACCACATTATCGGGATATATATGGTTCTCCTTCGAAAGGCCGAACAGGAACACCTCCTTACCGCATCCGCGCAGCGCCCTCCTGAGGTTTTCGCAGTCGCCGCACGCGAAGAGTTTTCCGCCTGCCTTTATCTTATCTATGAACTTCAGGTACCACGAGATTATCTCCCCCATATTACGGTAATAATCCATATGCTCCGCGTCTATGTTCGTCACGACGCTGTAGAACGGCTTCAGGTGGACGAACGAGCCGTCGCTCTCGTCGGCTTCCACAACGAAGTGCTTTCCGCCGCCGACCCTCGCGTTGCCTTCCATCGACTTCACCTCTCCGCCGAGTATGGCGGTAGGGTCGAGCCCCGCCCTGTAGAGTATATGCGCTATAAGGGAGGACGTGGTCGTCTTGCCGTGCGCGCCCGTGACCGCGATGCCTTTCCTGCCGTTCATTATCAGCGCGAGCATGTCGGCGCGGTGCAGTGTCTTTATCTTTTTGTTGCGCGCGGCCTTTACCTCGGGGTTCTCGGGGGTTATCGAAGACGAAAATACGACTATGTCGGCGCCTTTTATGTTCTTCTCGTGGTGGCCTTCGTGGAAGACCCCTCCGAGCGATTCGAGCTTCTCGATGATGCGCGAGCGCCTGACGTCGGAGCCCGATACCTTATGCCCCTGCTTCAGCAGGACGAACGCGATGGCGCTCATCCCTATGCCGCCTATCCCGATGAAATGTATATGCTTCTTCCCGTTTAATGTCATGATATGGCGTCCGCCAGTTTTTTCGCCGCGTCAGGGACCGCGAACCGTTTCGCGGCCGCCGACATGGCCTTTAACTTTTCTTTGTCGTTTTTCAACCCGAATATCATCTCCTTGAGCATCTGCGGCGTGAGGCCGGCCTCTTCCATCATTATTGCGCCGCCCGCGTCCTCGAGGGCCGCCGCGTTCTTGTACTGGTGCCCGCCCGCGAACCTGTAAGGTATCATTATCGACGGGATACCGAGCGCCGCTATCTCGAACAGCGCGGTCGCGCCGGCCCGGGAAACTATGAGGTCCGCTGCCGCATACGCGCTGCCTATATCGTCCACGAAATCGCAGACGCAGCCGCTTATTTCTTTACCCTCGTATTTACCATAAACGTCATTATAGTTCTTCATGCCCGCGATATGGATGATATTGAGCGCGCCCGCGTCCTCCACACCCAGCAGGTCGAGCATGCCTCCTACTATCATATTGATCTTCTGCGAACCCTGGCTCCCGCCGAGTATAAGGACCGTGAACCTGCCCGGGTCGAGCTTGTAACGCTTCAGGGCCTGCTCCCTGTCCGCGCAAAGGAGCTTGCCGCGTATCGGGTTGCCGGTAAATACCGCCTTCTTCCCGAACGCCCTCGCCGTCTCCTTGAAGCTTATCCCTACGCGTTTCGCGAATAACGCGAGCATCCTGTTCGCGAGGCCCGCCTCGCAATTCTGCTCGTGCAGGTACAACCTCTTTCCGGCCATGGCGCCGAGAATGCAGGCCGGGAACGAGGCGTATCCGCCGAATCCGACTATGGCATCCGGCTTGAACTCCGACAATAGTTTGGCCGAACCCGCCGCCGCCGATATGAATTTCCCTATGAACCTCGCGAAGCCCGCGGGATCCCGCGCCAGTTTCGCGGCGGGCAGCAGCCGGTAGGGCAGGCCGAACGACCCGAACAATTTCTTTTCGAGCGGATGGTCGGTGCCGACGAGCAGGACGTCGCCTGTCCCGCGCGAATTAAGCTCCTGGGCGAGGCTCAATCCCGGGAAAATATGCCCTCCCGTCCCTCCGCATGCTATAAGTATCTTCAATTATTGCTCTTCCTCGTATGTCGTCTCGCTGTATTTGGCGATATTCAGCAGCAGCGCGACGCCGATCATGTCGAAGACAAGCGACGAGCCGCCGTAACTTATGAAAGGCAGCGGCAGGCCTTTCGTCGGCATCGAGCCGGTCGCCACCGCGATATTTATTATCGCCTCGAGCGCTATCATGGATACGATCCCCAGCGCCGCGAGGTGGCCGAACAGGTCCCTCGCCCTCAACGCTATCCTGAACCCCGTCCAGATGAAAAGCACGAACAGGATTATCACCGCGCCCGCGCCCAAAAGCCCGAGCTCCTCCCCTATTATCGAAAATATAAAGTCGGTATGGCATCCCGGCAGGTATAGCAGTTTTTGCCTCGACTGCCCGAGCCCCACGCCGAGCAACCCTCCCGAACCGAGGGCAATGAACGACTGGATTATCTGGAATCCCACCCCCTGCGGGTCCTTCCACGGGTCCAGGAATGCCGTGATCCTCCTCATCCTGTATGCCTTATGGAGTATTAGGACCAGCAATATCGGGATCGAACCGACAATCATCGGGACGAGGTGCGCGAGCTTCATGCCGGCCACGAAAAGCATGATGAACGATACGATGCTTATCGCGACCGCCGTGCCGAGGTCGGGCTCGAGCAGTATGAGCCCCACGCTGACACCGAGCATTATCATCGGCGGCATGAACCCTTCCCAAAAACTGCGGATATCGCCGTGCTTCCTCGAAAGAAAATCCGCGAAATAGAGTATCATAACGAGCTTCGCGACCTGCGATGGCTGGAAACTGAGGAACGAGAACCTGAACCACCTGCGCGCGCCGGCTATCTCGCGGCTAATGCCGGGTATCAGCACGAGGATAAGCAGGATGAAAGTTATTATGAGGACCGGCTTGACGTACTTCTTCAATACGCCGTAATCCGCTGACATTATCATTAGCGAAGCGATGATGCCGATAAAAAGGTAGAGCAGCTGGCGTTTCAGGTAATACGCGCTGTCACCGAGGAATTCGTGCGCGTTTATAGCGCTCGCGCTGTAGACCATAACGACACCTATCGCTAACAGCGCGGCAGTCACCATAAAAAGCTGGGCCCTGAGCCTCCTCACTTCTTCTTCGCCCCCACAGATAACGAACGGACCGCTTTCTTGAACACCCTTCCCCTCTCTTCAAAATTCCTGAACATGTCGAAACTCGCGCACATCGGCGAGAGCAAAACGCAATCGCCTTCTTCCGCTGCGGCAAAGGCCTTCCTTACCGCGTCGTCCATAGTCCCGGCAAAAATGTGCGGCGCGGCTCCGGCAAGCTGGCGCCTTATCTTTTCCTTCGCCTCGCCTATCAAGACGAGCTTCTTGACCTTTAAGCCGACGGCCTTTCTCGCCTTCCCGAAATCGCTTCCCTTGTCGTGGCCTCCGGCTATCAATATGACGGGCTTCACGCAGGATTCGAGCGCCATGACGGTAGCGAGGACCGTCGTCCCTTTGGAATCGTTTATGAACTCCACGCCGCGCTTCTGCGCAACGTGCTCAAACCGGTGCTCCAGTCCCCTGAAGCCCTTGAGCGCCTGCTTTACTTTTGCGGGCTTTA
Source organism: Candidatus Omnitrophota bacterium (assembly GCA_022709465.1). Next base: position 11,723 of record JAKLIT010000030.1, read on the forward strand.
TGCCGAATATCGACGCGACCCTCTGGCAGGCCAGGATATTCTCTATATTATGGGCGCCTTTTATCTTAAGCTCCTCGGGGCGGCACAACAGGCCGGGCAGGCCCTTCTTTCGCGAAAAGAAAACCGCCTTCGCTTTTGTCCGGGCCCTCAACCCTTTTACGGCCGGGTCGTCAAGGTTCAGCACTGCCCGGTCGGACTTCCGCTGGTTCGCGAAGATGCGCGCCTTCGCGTTGACATAAGCGCCGAGCCCGGGGTGCCTGTCGAAATGGTTCTGTGATATGTTCAGCACTACCGCCACATACGGCCGGAACTTCTTTACGCTCTCGAGCTGGAACGAGCTGACCTCAAGCACGACCACGGAATCCTTTGTCGTCTTCCTTATCTCGCCGCAGAACGGATTGCCGATATTCCCGCAGACGACCGCTCGCCTGCCGCCTTTTTTCAGCATCTCCCCGATAAGCGTCGTGGTCGTTGATTTTCCGTTGGTGCCGGTCACTGCGACTATCGGGGCTTCGCAGCACAGGTAACCGAGCTCTATCTCGCCGATGACCGGGACCCTGTATTCACCGGCCCATTTGAGGACAGGCGATCCCTCCGGCACGCCGGGGCTTATTACGACAAGGTCTTTTCCCTGTATGTATCCGCGGCTGTGCCCGCCGATCTCTACGGCGATGCCTTTCTTCTCGAGAAGGCGCTTATGCTCCCTGAGCGCCGGCGAATCGCCGGAGTCGGTCGCCCACACAACTGCGCCCTTCTTCTTAAGAAGAAGGGCCGCGGCCATCCCGCTTTTCGCGAGGCCGGCAACCGCCACTTTTTTACCCTTGAAGTCCGTCATCTCAGTTTTAAGGTCGATAAGCTTATAAGAGCGAGTATTATCCCGATTATCCAGAACCTGATCACTACCTTCGTCTCCGACCACCCTTTCATCTGGAAATGATGGTGGATCGGCGCCATCAGGAATATCCTCTTCTTGAAGAACCTGAAGGACGCTACCTGCATGATCACGGAGAGGGCTTCCGCGACGAATATCCCCCCGACTATCAGCAGC
>JAKLIT010000031.1 GCA_022709465.1 Candidatus Omnitrophota bacterium
GCGTCCAGTCGAGGGAACAGCTGCTTACGGACGTCTGGGACATCGCCGCCGACGTTGACACGCGCACCATAGATACCCATATCAAGAGATTAAGGGAAAAACTCGGTAAGCCGGGCGACGCGATAAAGACTGTCAGGGGGCTCGGTTACCGGTTCAGGGAGTATGATGAGGATTAAGCTCCACTGGAAGATGACGATCGTGTTCTGCCTGCTCGGGGCTGTGTTGCTTGCGGCGGCCTATGCATACCTGAACCCCCGCCTTAAGGCGTTCATAGAAAAGGACATTGAGGATAATATCAGGAGGGAGCTATTCCTCTGCCGGGAACTCCTGGCTCCCGGCGACCTCAAGGATGCCGACGCGCTCGCCGGCAGGATGGGTTTGTCGCTCGGGTTGAGGGTGACGATAATCGCGCCGGACGGGAAGGTCCTCGGGGATTCGGATATCGAAAGCGCCGATCTCGCGGGGATAGAGAACCACCTCGACAGGCCGGAGGTCCAGCAGGCGATCAGGGAAGGTTTCGGCCACAGCCGCAGGTACAGTTATACGCTTAAGAAATATATGATGTACAGCGCAGTGCTCCTCGGGGAGAAGCCGCCGGCGCCGGTCCTGCGACTGGTAATACCCGTCTCCTCGATAACCGAGTTCGAGGCGAAGATGCAGAAGATCCTGGTAGTTGCGCTGGCCGCCGTATTCCTGCTCTCGCTTGTCCTGAGCGTAATGGTATCATCGGCCGTGACACGCCCGGTATCGCGGATATCTTCGACCGCCAGGTCGATATCGGAGGGAGACCTTTCCGCAAGGGCGCTCGTATCCTCCGACGATGAGATAGGCGACCTCGCCAAGACGCTGAACCATATGGCGGACGAGATACGCGCGAAGATAGACAGTATCGCCTCGGGTGAGGCGAAGCTCGAGGCGGTGCTCTCGAGCATGGTGGAAGGCGTCATCGTGACAGATGAGAAAGGCGCCATACTCATAGCGAACCCGTCGGCCCGCAAGATGTTCTTCATTGATACGGCGCCGGAAGGGAAGGCGCCGCTCGAAGTGATACGGAATTCATCGGTCCAGGATATCGTCGACAGGATAATCCGGAAGGGCCAGAAGGTCGCCTCCGAGGAGATGCAGCTCAGCAGGCCTGATGAAAGGTCCGTAATAGTTAGCGCGGCCGCCGTTATGAAAGAAGGGGAATTGTCGGGCGCGCTGCTCGTTTTCCACGATATCACCGAGCTCAGGCGCCTCGAAAGGATGAGGCAGGACTTCGTCGCGAACGTTTCTCACGAGCTGCGCACGCCGCTGTCGAGCATAAAGGGGTATTCTGAGACGCTTATGGACGGGGGCGTAACACAGCAGAAGCAGCAGAAGGAATTCCTCGGGATAATCTACCGCGAGAGCGACCGTCTCGCGAAACTCATAGACGACCTGCTGGACCTCTCCAGGATAGAATCCGGCAAGATGGCGATGGCCCTCATGCCTGCTGACCTGCTGCCTGCCGTAAAACGCGCGAGCGCGATACTCGAGAAACAGGCGGCAGTGAAATCTATCAGGATAACCGTGGATATCCCGGCCGGGACCCCGCGTATCCTCGCCGACGAAAGCAGGCTCTCGCAGGTTATATTGAACCTTCTGGATAACGCGGTAAAATACACTCCCGAGGGCGGCGAAGTCAGGATTTCGGCCGTTCCCGACGGAGCTTTTGTCCGCGTAGATGTCTCCGACACCGGAGCCGGTATCCCCGAAACCGATATCCCTAGGATATTCGAGAGGTTCTACAGGGTAGATAAGGCCCGCTCGCGCGAGCTCGGCGGCACAGGCCTCGGCCTTTCGATAGTAAAACATATCGTCCAGGCCCACGGCGGGCAGGTATGGGTCAAGTCCGCCCCGGGCGATGGCTCCACCTTCAGCTTTACAATCCCCATAGCTTAACCCTTCATTTTGTTCACCTAAAGTTCACAATTCCGCCCTTTTTTCGCCATCTTCAAAATATATACTCCCTTCTGAAAACAAAAAGGAGGGAGTGTATGGTGAAGAGGGCCCTGGCATGTATGGTGTTGGCGGCGGTCATCACAGGTTCGAGTGTGCGCGGGTTTGCCGGAGAGGTCGATATCCTCGTCCAAAAACTCGTGGACAAGGGGATACTGACGCCGGGAGACGCGCAGCAGATATTGACCGAGACGAAGGAGGAGGCGAAGAAGGAACTCGCGAAGGGCGAAGCGAGGACCGCGCCTAAATGGGTTCAGGACATAAAACTAAAGGGAGATTTCAGGTTAAGATACCAGCACGACAGGGCAAAACAAGCCACCGCGACGGCAAGCCAGCGTGACAGGGCGAGGATACGCCTCAGGGTAGGCGCCGAGACCCGCCTCATTGACGAGTTCAAGGTGGGCTTCGGGATCGCCACGGGCACGACGAGCGACCCGCGTTCGACGAACATGACCCTCGGCGATTCGTTCTCGTTCAAGGATATCGTTCTGGATTACGCGTACGGCCAGTACGACCCCGACCTGTCGCGCTACATGCAGCCGCTATCGTTATCCTTCATGGGCGGCAAGTTCCCGAACCCGATATGGGAGCCGGTCGACATGCTCTGGGACACCGATATAAGGCCCGAGGGCGTCATGGCCAACCTCGGATATAAGGCAGGCAACAACCTCGACTTCTTCATGAACAACGGTTTCTTTATCCTTGACGAAAGCGGCTCGGACAAGGGCGACCCAATAATGTTCGTCGTCCAACCGGGCGTGAACTGGAAGATAACCGACAATATCGAGTTCAAAGGCGCCGTGGACAACTATTTCTTCAACGGCGTAAAGGACCATGCGGCCCTCGATTATTCCGCCGGCACGAACACGGTAGCGCGCCTGCCGAACATGAACAGGCAGACGAGCACGGCGGTCTACTGGTATAACTACAATTCTATAGCGCCGAAGATGGAGATCGGGTTCATCGACCCGTTCAAGTTCGCGGGATTCGACACGGGAGTGCCGTACCTGTCGTTCTTCGGCGAATACATCAACAACTGGGACCGCAGCTCGCAGGATAACGGCTGGGCCCTCGGAAGCAGGATAGGCCACAAGAAGGTCGGCGACAAGGGGCAGTGGCAGCTCGCATATAATTACCGCTTCCTCGAAAGGGATGCCTGGCTTGACATCTTCCCGGACTCGGACTTCTATAGCGGGCGCACTAACGCGAAAGGCCACAACGTCATATTCCAGTACGGCGTCACGAAGAACTCGATGCTGAACTTCGAATATTACGATACGATGGGCATGACAAGGCAGACCAGAAGCGCCGATTCGTCCCGCCTGCCCGCGCAGGTGATCCAGGCGGACTGGATAGTCAAATTCTAAAAGAAAGGCATGGATAAAATGAGAAAACTCAGGGTTCTGCAGTCGATGGCGTTCGCGGCGGCCATGATGTTTGCCGCGGGGACGACGGTATCAGCGGCCGAGAAGGTCGTTGTGGAGGGGTCGACGACCGTACTTCCGATAGCGCAGAAGGCGGCGGAGGCGTTCATGGATGTGCACAGCGATATAGACGTGTCCGTGAGGGGAGGCGGTTCGGGCGTCGGGATAGCGTCTTTGCTCGACGGTTCCTGCGACATTGCGGATTCATCGCGCGCTATGAAGGATACGGAGTACGATAAGGCGGCCGCGAAGAATAAAGACCCGAAGGCGTTCGTGGTCGCGATGGACGGCATCGTTATCGTGGTAAACAATTCCAACGGGATATCCGAATTGTCCAGGAAGCAGGTGAAGGACATATATACCGGCGCGGTATCGGACTGGTCCGCTGTCGGCGGCCAGGCGGGAAAGATAGTGGTCGTATCGCGTGACAGCTCAAGCGGGACGTTCGAGGCCTTCGGAGAGCTCGTCCTGAAGGGAGCGAAGGTCAGGCCGGACGCGCTCATGCAGGCGTCTAACCAGGCGATAGCGTCGATAGTGGCGAAGACGCCGGGCGCGATCGGATATGTGGGCCTCGGTTATATAACGGATTCGGTAAAGGCCCTTAAGATCGACGGTATTGTGCCGGGCAAGGATACCGTGCTTTCGGGCAAGTATCCCGTATCGAGGCCGCTGTTCATGTATACGAACGGCAACCCGAAAGGCGCGGTTAAGGGATTCATCGAATTCGTGACGGGTCCGGAGGGGCAACAGATCGTCGATGAAGAAGGTTTCGTAGCGTTAAAATGAAAATATGGCACGCATAAAAGAGAAGGCCTACGAGTGGATATTCACTGCGCTGGCCTTCTCGTCGCTTATTTTCCTGGTAGGGATAATAATAGTCCTGTTTAAGGAGAGTTTCCCGGTACTCAAAGACGTCAGCGCCGGGGATTTTATCTTTGGCAAGTTCTGGTACCCGACCTTCGAGCCGCCGGAATTCGGTATCCTGCCGTTGATACTTGCGAGCTTCTGGGTGACGCTCGGCGCGTTATTCGTATGCGTCCCGCTTGGCATAGGCAGCGCGCTATACCTGAATGAGATCGCAGGGTTCAGGCAGAGGTCGATACTGAAGCCGATGGTCGAGGTGCTCGCGAGCATCCCGTCAGTCGTGTACGGCTTCTTCGGGATGATGATAGTCGCGCCCCTGTTGCAGGACATGCTGCATATCCCGACGGGGCTGTGCGCTTTCAGCGCGAGCCTTGTGCTCGGGATCATGGCGACTCCTACTGTCTGCAGTATCGCGGAAGACGCGTTAAGTTACGTGCCGAGGAGTTTCAGGGAAGCGTCGTTCGCGGTGGGCGCAAACAGGTGGCAGACGCTGACGAAAGTCGTGATACCTGCGGCGGGCTCCGGGATATCGACCGCGATAATACTCGGTATGAGCAGGGCGGTCGGGGAGACGATGACCGTCCTGATGGTAGCGGGCGGCGCGGCCGTGATACCTAAAAGCGCTTTCGACCCGGTAAGGCCGATGACATCCGCGATAGCCGCGGAGATGGGCGAAGCGCCGATGGGAAGCATGCATTACCACTCGCTATTCGCGATAGCGCTGATACTTTTTTTGATAACGTTCGTATTTAACATCATCGCGGAACTTGTAAGCCGCAGGTACAGGATCAAATTGGGGCATAGCGGATGAGGTCAAAACATATCACGCAGAAGATAGGGTTCGCGGCGCTATTCGCGTGCATGCTGGCGACGCTCTTCATCCTCGGCGCGATAATATTCTTCATAACGGTCAGGGGAGTAAAGGTCATTTCGTGGGAGTTCCTGACGCAGGTGCCGAAGGCCGGGATGACCCAGGGCGGCGTGGCCCCGGCGATAGTCGGGACACTCTATATAACGCTCGGTGCGATAGCCGTCTCGCTCCCGCTCGGTCTCGCTTGCGCGATATACCTCTGCGAATATTCCCCGAAAGGATATTTCGTCAACATAATAAGGATGAGCATAAACAACCTCGCCGGCGTGCCGTCCGTCGTGTTCGGGCTCTTCGGCCTGGCCGTATTCGTGAAATTCTTCGGGTTCGGCGTCTCGATAATCTCCGGGAGCTTGACGCTCGGGATACTGGCGCTGCCCGTTATAATATCCGCGACGCAGGAAGCGCTCACGGCGGTGCCGCATTCGCTAAGGGAGGCGTCGCTCGCGTTGGGCGCGACAAAATGGGAGACGATAAAGAAGATCGTCCTTCCGACAGCGCTTCCGGGTATACTGACCGGCGTTATTTTGAGCATAGGCAGGATTGCCGGCGAGACGGCGCCTATCCTGTTCACCGCCGCGACATTTTACTCGCGGAGATACCCGGATTCGGTATTTTCCGAGGTCATGGCGCTGCCTTACCATATTTACGCGCTGATGACCGAAGGCACGCATCCGGAGAAGCAGGCCGCGATAGCGTACGGGTGCGCGCTGATACTGCTTATAATTGTGCTCGCGATATCGGCAGCGGCGATTTTCATCAGGCAAAGACAGAGGGTGCAGAATGCATGAGAAAAGGGTAGTAAAGATGAAAGCGGACGGGGTAGATTTCTTCTACGGCCCGCGGCAGGCCCTGAAAGGCATAAACCTTGATATCTGCGAAAAGCATGTTACCGCGATAATCGGGCCTTCCGGGTGCGGCAAGTCGACGTTCATACGGCTGCTTAACCGCATGAACGAGCTGGTGCCGAATACGAAACTGGAGGGGAGGATACTCCTCGACGGGGAAAATATCTGCGACCGGTCGGTCGACGCGGTCGAGATCAGGAGGCGCGTCGGGATGGTCTTCCAGAAACCGAACCCTTTCCCGAAGAGCATATTCGAGAATGTCAGTTACGGCCTTACCGTCAACGGCGTTAAGGACGGAAAATTGATCGAAAAGAAGGTCATCGCCTCGCTCGAGAAGGCCGCGTTATGGGACGACATCAAGGACAGGCTGCATGAGAGCGCGCTTAAACTATCCGGCGGGCAGCAGCAGCGGCTTTGCATCGCGAGGTGCCTGGCCGTCGAGCCGGAGGTCATACTCTTCGACGAGCCATGCGCGAGCCTCGATCCGATATCGACCGGCAAGATCGAGGAGCTTATTCTCGAGCTTAAGAAGTATTATACTATAGTCATCGTTACGCATAATATGCAGCAGGCGGCGCGCATTTCGGACCATACTGCGTTCTTCCTGCTCGGCGAGCTCATAGAGATGGGGCTGACGCAGGATATATTCACCGCTCCGAAGCAGAAGAGGACGGAAGATTACATTACAGGGAGGTTCGGTTGATGAAGAAGGTCCTGTTCGTATGCGTAGAGAACTCGTGCCGCAGCCAGATGGCGGAAGGATGGGCGCGCCATCTCGGCAAGGGAAAGATCGAGGCATACAGCGCCGGTTCGAAACCTTCCGGCACAGTGAACTCCGCTGCGATAAAGGCTATGGCGGAAGCCGGCATCGATATATCAACCCAGATGTCCAAAGGTTTCCGTGAACTTCCGGTAAAGGAATTCGATTTCGTGGTCACGATGGGATGCAAGGACGTATGCCCGTTCGTTCCCGCAGATAAGCATATCGAATGGCAGATAGAGGACCCGAAAGGGAAGGATCAGGATTATTTCAGGAAGGCCAGGGATGTCATAAAGATGAAGGTAGCGGGGTTTATTGAAACGTTAAAGGGGGGATAAAAGATGGAGAGGCATTTTGACGAGGAACTTAAAGGCATAAATTCCGATATACTGAGGATGGGAAGCCTCGCCGAGGACGCGATAGTCAATTCCGTCAAGGCCCTCAAGGAGCAGAGCAGACAGATCGCCGTTGACGTGGTCAATTCGGACAATAAGATAGACAAACTCGAGGTAGAAATAGAGGAGAAGTGCCTGACGCTGATGGCGCTCCACCAGCCGACCGCGGTCGACCTGAGGTTTCTTACCACGGCGATGAAGCTCAATAATGAGCTCGAGAGGATAGCCGACCTCGCGGTCGATATCGCCCAGAGGGTGCTCGAGATAGTGGACAAACCGCTGCTGAAGCCGCTCGTAGATATCCCAAAACTGTGCGTGATAGCCCAGACGATGGTCAGGGAATCGATAGACGCGTTCGTGAACAGGGATATAGAGCTCGCGAAGAAGGTCGTCCTTTCCGACTCCGAGGCGGACAAGCTGAGGAATTTCGTGCAGGATGAACTGGTCAATGACTACATATCCAAAGACGCGAGCACCGCGACTAGGGCGGTCCCGCTGCTTCTTATCGCCCGCCACCTCGAGCGCATCTGTGACCACGCGACGAATATAGCCGAAGACGTCATATACATGGTCGGCGCGAAGGTCGTAAGGCACCATCCCGAAAAGCTTGGGGACGGTTCTTGAGCTAAAGCTAGAAGTGTCCCCAAGGGGGACGGTTCTCCGATTGGCGTAAGAACCGTCCCTATTATTTTCTTGACAATACTCTACTAAAATGATAGATATAGTAGAAATTGAATGGAGAGCGGAAATGAAGATATCTACGAGGGGAAGGTATGGGGTAAGGCTGATGCTCGAGCTCGCGGCGCATTACGGGAAGGGGGCCGAGACGCTTAAGCGGATATCTAAGAGCCAGTGCATATCGGAGAAGTACCTCTGGCACCTCGTGCCGCCGCTGAAGGCGGCGGGGCTGCTGGCGTCGGGAAGGGGCGCGCGCGGCGGTTATTCGCTCGCTAAGCCGCCCTCGAAGATAACGCTGAAGGAGATCGTGACGGCGGTGGAGGGCCCGCTATTCCCGACAATATGCGCAGGGAACCCCTCATCGTGTAAGAGGTCGCCGTTATGCGCGTCAAGGGATATATGGGAAGAGATAGGCAGGAAGGTCGGGCAGATACTCTCCTCGGTTACGCTCGAAGAGCTTATGCAGAGGCAGAATAACAAGACGAAAAAAACCACCGGCATGTATTACATTTAGGAGGCGGAAGATGGGAAGGATATTCGAGGATATCGTTGAGACGATCGGCAACACCCCGCTCGTAAAGATCAACTGCCTGGCCAGGGGCATGAACGCCGCCATACTGGCGAAGATGGAGTCGTTCAACCCGCTCTCTAGCATCAAGGACAGGATAGGCGCGGCGATGATAGAGGCGGCCGAAGAGAAGGGGCTCATAGACGAAGGCAGCGTCATCATCGAGCCGACGAGCGGCAATACCGGCGTCGCGCTCGCTTTCGTGTGCGCCTCGAAGGGGTACCGGCTGATACTCACGATGCCGGAGACGATGAGCGTAGAGAGGAGGCAGTTGCTGAAGATACTCGGCGCGGAAATAGTGCTGACCGAAGGGGCGAAAGGGATGAAAGGCGCGATAGACAAGGCGAAGGAGCTCGCGAAACAGACGCCGAAGAGCTATATACCGGACCAGTTCGCGAACCCCGCGAACCCCGAGATACACAGGAAGACGACCGCCGAGGAGATATGGAGGGACACCGGCGGCAAAGTGGATATCTTCATCGCGGGCGTCGGCACCGGCGGGACGCTGACAGGCGTCGGGGAGGTCCTCAAGAAAAGGAACCCGAAAGTTAAGATAATAGCCGTAGAGCCGAAGGACAGCCCCGTGCTTTCAGGCGGTAAACCTGGCCCCCACAAGATACAGGGTATCGGAGCGGGTTTCGTGCCGAAGGTCTTGAATACGGGTGTAATTGATGAGATAATACAGGTCACTTCGGAGGATGCCGGCGTGGTATCGCGCCGCCTCGCGAAGGAAGAAGGCATATTGGCGGGCATCTCGTGCGGCGCGGCTATGTGGGCGGCGCTCGAGATCGCTAATCGGCCCGAGTCGACCGGGAAAACGATAGTAGTCATCCTTCCCGATACGGGAGAACGTTATCTCTCCACGTGGTTATTCCAGGAGTGAGGATATGAAACGTAAAGTATACCTTGACCATAACGCGACCACTCCGCTGCACCCGGAAGTGAAGAAGGCGATGGCCGAGGCGATGGATGCGTTCGGCAACCCGTCGAGCATGCACAGCTTCGGCAGGCAGGCCAAGCGGCTTATAGACGACGCGAGGGAGAAGATCTCGTCGTTCATCGGCGGCAGGCCTGAGGATATCGTCTTCGTCGGGAGCGGTTCCGAGGCGAACAATACCGTGCTGAACCTCCTCTACTGCACGGCAAAGCGCTGCGAAGCCCCGCACACGAAAAGGCACCAGGTCATCACCTCGCAGATAGAGCACCCTTGCATACTTGAGGCCGCGGGATGCCTCGAGGAGAGGGGCATAGAGGTCATCTATCTCCCTGTCGACAAATACGGCAAGATTGATATCGCCAAATACGGAGAGCTCATATCGGAAAAGACGGCGCTCGTCTCCGTGATGATGGCGAATAACGAGATAGGTACCATACAGGATATAAAAAAAATAGGAAGCGTCGCGCATAGGCACGGCGCGCTCTTCCATACCGACGCGATACAGGCGGTCGGCAAGATACCCGTCGACGTAAAAGAGCTCGGTGTCGATTATCTCTCGCTCTCGGCGCATAAGATCTACGGCCCGAAGGGCGTCGGCGCGCTTTATGTCTCGCCGGGAGTCCCGTTCTGCCCGTTCATACGCGGCGGCCACCAGGAGAGGGGCCGGCGCGCAGGCACCGAGAACACTACCGGCATCGCCGGTTTCGGCAAGGCCATCGAGATGCGAGCGAAAGAGATGGATGGCGAGAGCAAGAAATTGCTCTCTCTAAAGTCGCGCCTTAAAGCGGGCATAGAAAAGAACATAAAGGATATCGAATTCAACGGCCATCCGTCCGACTCGCTGCCGGGCACACTGAACGTTTCGTTCGACGCGTCGGAGGGAGAGGCCATATTATTGTATCTCGACCTCGAAGGCATCGCCGTATCGACCGGCTCGGCATGCGCGTCGGGCTCGCTCGACCCGTCGCATGTGCTGATCGCGACCGGCGTCCCCGCCGAGCAGGCGCACGGCTCGATAAGGATTAGCATGGGCAGGGACAACACCGAAGAAGAGATCGACTATACCGTCGAAAAGCTCGCGTTCGTCATCGACAAGATCAGGAACATGTCCACCGTCGGAAGGAGCGCCCATGGAAAAAAAGTTTGAATGGGTCTATTCCGACAGGGTAAAGGACCATTTCATCAACCCGCGCAACGTACTCGGCGATGAAGTGGAATATAATGCGGACGGCAAAGGCACCGTCGGCAACATCAAATGCGGCGACGAGATGATAGTCGCGATAAAAGTGGACAAGGCAAACGGCACCATCGCCGATTGCAGGTGGAAGACCTACGGGTGCGCGAGCGCTATCGCGAGCACGTCGATATTGTCCGAAGCGGTCAAGGGCAAGACGCTCGACCTCGCCTATCATATCACGGCGAAGGATATCGCGAAGGAGCTCGGCGGCCTTCCGGAGCACAAGGTCCACTGCTCGGTCCTCGGCCACAAGGCGTTGCGCGCGGCGATAGACGATTATTACAAACGCAACGGCATGACGGAGAAGGTCGAGGAAGAGAAGTCTCACCTTATCTGCCAGTGCATGAACGTGACCGACATAGAGATCGAGCATGCCGTGCTTGAGGGCGCGCGCACTTACCTCGAATTGCAGGAGAGGACTAAACTCGGCACCGTGTGCGGGCAATGCAAGGATAAGGCGTCCGCGCTCATGGAAGAATATAAGAAGAGGCATTTTTCGGAATAGCATGGGAAAGATACCCGATGATATAGTGAAGTTCCTTCACGCGCAGCATTTCACGGTTGTCTCCACAATAGGCGAAGACGGCCTGCCGCATAATTCCTGCAAGGGGATCGTAAATATTGAGGATGATACCGTCTACCTGCTTGACCTTTACAAGGGACAGACGCATGACAACCTCGAAAAAAATCCCGCGATAAGCGTGAGCGTCGTGGACGAGCACCGCTTCAAGGGATACTGCCTTAAAGGCACCGCGAAGCTGATAACCGAGGACCTGCTGAAACCCCATATAATCAAGTCGTGGGAAGAGAAGATAACGGCGAGGATAACCCATCGGCTCATCAAGAACCTGAAGGGTGAACACGGGCATGAAAGCCATCCCGAGGCCCAGCTCCCGAAGCCGAAATACCTGATAGCGATGAAGGTCGGCGAGATAATCGACCTTACGCCCCCTCCGCTCAGATGACGGACCATATCGCCCTGTGGCTTAAATGCCTTCCGAAGGATTATATCGTGCTTATAACCGCGGCGCTCCCGGTCTCGGAATTAAGGGGGGCGATACCGCTTGCGCTCTCCTTCGGCATGACGATGCAAAAGGCGTTCCTGCTGTCGGTCATCGGAAATTTCATTCCGGTCATCCCAGTGCTCTTACTGCTCGAGCCCGTATCGAATTGGCTCGGGAGGTTCAGGATATTCGCGCGGTTCTTCGATTGGTTGTTCACGCGAACGCGCAAGAAGGCTGAAACAATACAGAAATACGAGATGCTCGGGCTCGCGATATTCGTCGCGATACCGCTTCCGATGACCGGCGCATGGTCCGGCGCGATAGCGGCGTCCCTTTTGAAGATAAAATTCAGGTACGCGATAACCGGCATAATACTCGGGATACTCGGGGCCGGCCTGATAGTATCGGCCCTTTGCGCCCTGGGCATCATGGGCTGGCAGGCGGTCACAAATTAATACGGAAAGGTGAAACAAAGTGAGCTTAATAATCCTGGTAATCTCTTCGGCGGCGCTTCTCTTCATCGGATACTCGATATACGGCAGGTTCCTAAGCAGGATGCTTCGGTTGGACCCAGGAGCGAAGACGCCGGCAGAGGCCCAGAAGGACGACGTCGATTATGTCCCGACGAACAAGTTCTACCTGCTCGGCCAGCATTTCTCCGCGATAGCGGCCGCGGGCCCGATAGTCGGCCCGATACTCGCCGGCATGTGGTTCGGATGGGTCCCTACGTTTATCTGGATAATAATCGGCGGCATATTCATTGGCGGCGTCCACGACATGTTCACGCTCGTCGCGTCGCTGCGCCACCACGGCCGCTCGATAGCCGAGGTCATAAAAGAATACAAGAGCAAGAAGGCGTTCATAATATTCCTGATCTTCATCTGGATATCGATAATCTACATCATAACTGCTTTCACGGACATCACCGCGGGCACGTTCGCCGACCCGGTAAGGGGAGCGGGGGTGGCGTCGTCGTCGATGATGTACCTGCTTTTGGCCCTTGTAATGGGGCTGGTGCTGAGGGTATTCAAGCCACCGCTCGCGGCGGCCACAATAATATTCATGCCGCTCGTCCTCGTCTGTATCTGGCTCGGGCCAAAGTTCCCGCTCAATATGCCGCCCCTGTTCGGCATGGACCTGCGCACGACCTGGGATGTGCTGCAGGTCCATGCCGAACA
>JAKLIT010000032.1 GCA_022709465.1 Candidatus Omnitrophota bacterium
CCTTAAGGCGAGGGGAAGGACCGTCGCCGTGCTGGGCAGCGGGCTAGCGTGCATATACCCTCCGGAGCATATGAAATTAGCGGATGATATACAGAAGAACGGCGCGCTAATTTCAGAGTTCCCGATGGCATGCGAGCCGTATAAGGATAATTTTCCGAGAAGGAACAGGATAATAAGCGGGCTCTCGCTCGGCGTCGTGGTAGTCGAGGCCGCTAAGGGGTCGGGCGCGCTCATAACGACCGACTTCGCGCTCGAGCAGGGCAGGGAGCTCTTTGCCGTTCCGGGCAATGCCGGCTCTGCAACATCCGCGGGGACGAACATGCTGATAAAGCAGGGCGCTAAACTCGTCGAATCGGCCGACGACGTCATCGAGGAGCTCGGCGACATGATAAAGGGGCATATGAGGCCGCGCGCCGCGATAAAGCCGCGTGACGCCTTATACCGGGTTTCTTCGCTTGAAGGGCCGCAGAAGAGGGTCCTTGAATCCCTCGGGGATACGCCGGTATCGGTCGATGAAATAATGGATGGCACACAGTTGGACGCCCCTGAGGCGATAGGCGCGCTGGTCAGGCTAGAGATAATGGGCCTGGTCGAACGGCTGCCCGGGCAGTCATACGTCAGGAAAGGCACATCATGAAGATATGCGTTAACGGAAAAGATATCCAGGCCGAGGACGGCCTGACTGTTGCCGCGCTCATCGCGCAACTCAAGGCCGACGTAAAGTACGCCGCGGTCGAGCTTAACCTCGAGATAATCGACAGGGCGTCTTACGGTTCCGTTAAGCTGAAGGACGGCGACAAGGTGGAGATAATATTGCCGGTCGGCGGAGGCGCGGCCTCTGGCGCGCTTGTGATCGTAGAGTCGCCGGCAAAAGCGAAGACCATAGAGAAGTTCCTCGGGAAAGGTTTCATTGTCCGGCCGTCAATGGGGCATGTCATAGACCTCCCGATGAGGAAGATGGGCGTGGATATCGAGAACGGTTTCCAGCCGAGCTATGTCGTGATAGCGAAGAAGAAGAAACTGCTGAGCGAGCTGAAGGCCGAAGCGAAGGACAAAGACGTCATATATATAGCGACCGACCCCGACCGCGAAGGCGAAGCGATCGGCTGGCATCTCGCGTCGCACCTCGGCAAGAACAAGGAGGTAAAGAGGGTCGTGTTCCACGAGATCACGAAGAAGGCGATCCTCGAGGCGTTCGATAACCCCGCCGAGATAGATACCAAACTCGTGAACGCGCAGCAGGCGCGGCGCGTGATCGACAGGATAGTCGGATATTCGCTGAGCCCGCTCCTGTGGAAGAAGATCACCCGCGGCCTCAGCGCGGGGCGCGTGCAGTCGATCGCGGTGAAACTGATAGTCGACCGCGAGCGCGAGATAGAGAAGTTCGTCCCACAGGAGTATTGGGAGGTGGAGGCCGAATTAAAGAAGCATAAGGACCGCAAGACATTCTTCGCGCAGCTCGATAAGATCGACGACAAGAAGGCCGAGGTCAAGGATAAGGCGACCGCCGACGCGATATTATCGGAACTGCAGGGCGCGAAATATAAGGTAAAGGATATAAAGCAGTCCGAGAAGAAACTGAACCCGCAGGCGCCTTTCACGACATCGAAGATGCAGCAGGAATCCTTCAACAAGCTGCATTTCAGGGCCGGCAAGACGATGAAGATAGCCCAGCAGTTATACGAAGGCCTCGATATCGGCAAGGAAGGCACCGTCGGCCTAATCACTTACATGAGGACCGACTCGGTAAAAGTGGCCTTCTCCGCCATCGAAGAGGCGAGGTTCTACATCAAGGACAAGTTCGGCGCGGAATACCTGCCCGCGGCGGCGAACGAATATAAATCTAAGAAGGCCGCGCAGGAAGCCCATGAGGCGATAAGGCCCACCTCGGTGGCGAGGGAGCCGGAATCCATCAAGGAATACCTTTCGCAGGACCAGTACCGGCTCTACAAGCTGGTATGGGCGAAATTCGTCTCGAGCCAGATGAAGCCGGCGATAATGTCGGTCGTGTCGGTCGATATAGAGGCGGGCAGGTGCATGTTCAGGGCGTCCGGTTCGACGGTAATATTCCCCGGGTTCAAGGCCGCGTATGATATCGAAGAGGAGGGCGATGCCGCCGACAAAAAGAAGTCGTACCTTCCGAAGCTGGAAACGGGCGAAGCGCTGGACCTCGTCATGATAAGCCCCACACAGCATTTCACGAAGCCGCCGCCTAGGTATACGGACGCGTCGCTCGTCAAGGCGCTCGAGGAGGACGGCATAGGCCGCCCCTCGACGTATGCGCCGACTATCGAAACGGTCGTCGCGCGCTATTATGTCAGGCGCGAGGGATCGGCCCTCTGGCCGACCGAGCTCGGTATGGTCGTCAATGACCTGCTCACTAAGAGCTTCCCGGTCATAATCGACGAGGAGTTCACCGCGAAGATGGAGGAGGAGCTCGACGATATAGAAGAAGGGAAGGTCGAGTGGACCACGGCGTTGAAAGATTTCTACGGGCCGTTCTCGCAATGGCTTTCGAAAGCCCAGGTGGAGATGAAAGAGGTCAAGAAGGACGTCGAGGAGCTCGACGAGGTATGCGAGAAGTGCGGCCGTAAGATGATAGTCAAGTGGGGCAGGCGCGGAAAGTTCAAGAGCTGCTCGGGTTTCCCGGAATGCAAGAACGCGAAACCGATGGTCACTACCGGCATCAAATGCCCCGAGCCCGGATGCGACGGCGAGCTTGTCGAGCGCCGTTCCCGCCGCGGCGCGTTCTACGGGTGCTCGCGTTTCCCCGCGTGTAGGCATGTGGAGAACAAGCCTAAGGTCCAGGAGCAAACTTGATAGACAGGTATATCGAGAAGTTCATAAGGTACCTTGAGATAGAGCGTAATGCCTCGAAGCATACGCTCGTGAACTATTCCATTGACCTGAAATCCCTGCGCGAGTTCCTGAAGGAAGAGCCGATAGAGAAGGTCGATTACGTCTCGCTGCGCAGGTATCTCGCGCACGTGAAAGAGCTGAACCTGTCGAAGGTCTCGATAGCGCGCAAGATCGCCTCGATAAGGTCGTTCTTCAAGTTCCTTTTCAGGGAAGGCATAATCAAGAACAACCCCGCGTCGTCGCTCTCGACGCCTAAACGCGACAAGCACCTGCCGAAATTCCTGGACGAGAAGGAGATAGTTTTGCTGCTCGAATCGCCTGGGAAGGAGGACGAGGCCGGCCTGCGCGACGGCGCTATACTCGAGACGCTCTATTCGACCGGCATCAGGGTCAGCGAGCTCGTCGGGTTGAACGTCGATACAGTCGACCAGATAGGCGGCGTCATTAAGGTCTACGGCAAGGGCAAGAAGGAGAGGATCGTTCCGATAGGCGACAGGGCACTGCAGGCGATAAGGGATTACCTGAAGAAAAGGCGTCCGATAGCAGCCAACGCGGGTAAGGCCCCGCAAGGAGATGCTAAGGCCTACCCTGCGGGTAAGGCCCTCTTTTTCAACAAGAACGGCGGCCGCCTGACGGACCGTTCCGTAAGGCGGATAATAAACAAATATATAACCAAGACTAGCATACAGCAGAAGATATCCCCGCACACCCTGCGCCACTCGTTCGCCACGCACATGCTCGACCACGGGGCGGACCTCAGGAGCGTGCAGGAGCTTTTGGGCCACGCGAACCTTTCCACGACCCAGATATATACTCATATAACCACCGAAAGGCTTAAGTCCGCGTATACGAAAGCGCATCCGCGGGCCTGAGGCACCTATTATGAAGATGTTATACGACGCGTTTTTTATGGCTTTTTCCATCCTCTATCTGCCTTATTTCGTGGTAAAAGGCAAATGGCGCGGATTCAGCCGCCAGAGGTTCGGCGTATTCCCGGAAGAGCTGCTCGCGCGCATAAAGGGGCCTTGCGCGATATGGCTGCATGCGGTGTCCGTCGGCGAGGTGATAGCGAGTTTGCCGCTGTATGACGAGATACGCAGGAACTACCCGTCGGCGCGGATCGTCGTCTCGACCGTGACCCCGACCGGCAACCACATAGCCCGCGAAAGGTTCAAGGGCGCCGCCGTAATATACCTTCCGCTCGATATAAGTTTCATAACGGACAAAGTCGCGCAGATAATAAAGCCGAAAGTCCTGCTTATCGCAGAGACCGAGATATGGCCGAACCTTATAACTTCGGTAAAAAAATCCGGCGCCAAGATCGTGATATTCAACGGCAGGGTCTCGAACAAATCTTTTAAGAATTACTCCGCCGTGAGGACGATGCTCAAGAAGATACTCAAGAAGATAGACCTTTTCCTTATGCAGTCGAAAGCCGACGCCGACAGGATAACATGCCTCGGAGCGCCGGACGGAAGGGTGAAGGTCTCGGGAAATCTTAAGTTCGACGCGGCCCTTACCTCAGGCAAGGCCGACGAAAGGGAAGGATTCAGGAAGAAACTCGGGCTCCAGCCCGACGAGGGTTTGCTGATAGCGGGTTCGACGCATCCGGGGGAGGAGGAGATAATACTCAGGGGGTTCAGGAAGCTTTCAGCGGAATTCCCGAAACTGCGCCTGCTTATTGCGCCCCGCCATACGGAGAGGTACTCGGCCGTGTCAGGCCTCGTAAGGTCCGCGGGTTTCAAGCCGAGGTCCGTCTCGAAATCCGACCACAGCCCGTCAAGGATAGAGGATGTATACGTGCTAGATGTAATGGGTATCCTCGCGCGGCTTTATTCCGCGGGGGACATAGTTTTCATAGGCGGAAGCTTCATCAGGAAAGGCGGGCAGAACCCGCTCGAGGCCGCGTATTACTCAAAGGCGATACTCTTCGGTCCGCATATGCACAATTTTGAAGGTATCGCCGGATCGCTCCTATCGGCCAAGGCGGCGATGTGTGTCTCGGATGAGGAGGACCTTGTCCGGAGCGTCAGGATGCTGCTGCATGACCCCGATGGCCGCGGCGCAATGGGCGAGAGGGCGCGCTCCGTCCTTGAGGCCAATGCCGGGGTCGCGGAGAAAGACCTGGAACTGATAGAGCCGCTGATAGGTAAGGCATGAAAGACAGGCTAAAAAGATATTTCCTTTCCCTGATGTCCGACGATCCCGCGGCGCAGGGCCCTGTTACGGAAGCCCTCAAATGGTTGCTGTACGAGCTGTCCTTCGTTTACGGTTTGGCGCTTGCGATCGCGAAAGTCGGGGCGAAACCTTACCATCCCCGAGGATGCAAGGTCATAAGCGTGGGAAATATGACCCTCGGCGGGACGGGCAAGACGCCTCTTGTCGCGGCGATCGCGAAGAGGTTCAAGCGGGACGGGAAGAAAGTCGTAATACTAACGCGCGGTTACATGGCCGATGCCAGGACCGGGCTCGCGGACGAGCCGGAGTTTTACAGGAGGACGCTTGCGGGCGTGCCGGTGATCACCGGCCGCGACAGGGCCTCCTCGGCGAAGGAGGCGGAGGCGAAATATTCCCCCGACTTGTTGTTGCTCGACGACGGGTTCCAGCACTGGAACCTGGCGAGGGACCTCGATATAGTCTCCGTAAACGTGAACAATCCTTTCGGGAACGGATGTTTGCTTCCGCGGGGCATCCTCAGGGAGCCGGCATCTTCCCTGAAGAGGGCGGGAGTTGTCGTGATCACGAAGGTCCTTCCCGACATGTCGAGCCTCGGCAAGGCCGAAGCGTTGAAAAGCAGGATAAAGCAGGAAAACCCTGACGCGGAGGTCTTTAACGCGTCATATTGCGCGCGGCGCCTGCATGACGTTTCGGGCGGATACGAGACGGGCCTCGACGCGATAAACGGAAAACGGGTGGCGTTGTTATGCGCGATAGGTGACCCGCGTTCGTTCGAGGAGACCGTCGTGTCTACTGGCGCCATTGCCGCGGAGCAGTATTATTTTACGGACCACCATATGTTCACCGCGGCGGAGATCGAACGTGTCATGAAAGAATGCAGGATCAAGGGCATAGATACTGTCGTAACGACCGAGAAGGACCTACCGCGCATCAAGAATTCGGGAGCAGCCCCGGTATCGCCCGAAACCGCAGGCGTCAGGATACTAGCGCTTTCGGTGGAACTGGCCATAGACAAAGAGGAACAATTTTTTGGCAGACTGGATACTTTATTTACTCGTAAGGCTTGAGGCGTTTGTATTCCGGCTCCTGCCGCTCAGGTTTTCGCTTTGGGCGGCCGGATCTTTCGGGAGTTTGATATACTTCACGATGGGCCGCCGCAAGACCGTCGCGTACGCGAACCTGCGCTCCGCGTTCAGGGGCAAATATACCCCCTCACAGATCGACAATATCATAAAGGACGTATACAGGAACATCGCGCGGTCGTACATGGAACTGCTCAAGTTCCCGCAGATCGACGATAACTACATAAAAAGATACATTAAGATAGAAGGCCATGATAAGGTGAAGAAGGCGATCGCCGAGCAAGGCACAGGCGTCATCTTCCTTACCGCACATTTTGGCAATTGGGAACTCAGCTCGCTGGCAGGTTCGGGTTCCGGTTATAAGATGAACGTGCTCGCGCGCTGGCAGAAGATGGAGAAGCTCAACGGATACCTTAACAAAATGCGCGGCTCGAAGGGCGCGCACGTCATATTCAAGGAGAATGCCGTTGAGGAGATCCTCGATTCCCTGAACAGGAAGGAAGCGGTAGGCATACTCTCCGACCAGGACGGCGGGAAAAAAGGAGAACTTGTAGAGTTCCTAGGGCGCAAGGCGTCCACGCCGAAGGGTGTAGCGCATTTCTCGCTGAGGACCGGCGCGCCGGTATTCCCGGTCTTTATCGTCAGGGAGCACGGGCCTTACCACAGGATAGTCGTCGAGGACGACATATCCGTCATGCGTTCCGACGACCTCGGCAAAGACGTCCATGAGATACTCCAGAGGTTCGCGGACGCGCTCGCGAAATACGTCACGAAATACCCCGGCCAGTGGCTCTGGCTCCATAAGCGCTGGAAGTCCACGCCTGATAAATTCGTGCTCGTGCTTAATGACGGCAAGGCCGGCCATTACAAGCAGTCGCTTGCGCTCGCGCGCATGATAAAAGACCTGCGCGCCGGAAAGGGGTACTCTCCGGACGATACCGTGATAGAGGCCGTTGAGGTAAGGTTCAGGAGCGCGTCCGCGAGGGCCGTCTTCGACCTCGGGTCAAGAATGGGCCTGGGCATACACACGCTCTCGGGATGCTTCGAAAAGGAGAGCTATGAGGCATTGAGGTCGTCGTATGCCGATTACGTCGTATCATGCGGCTCTTCGCTCGCGGGCGTGAACCTGTCGCTTAAGAAGGAACTCGGGGCCAGGTCGGTCGTGATAATGAAACCGAACATATTCGATATAAAAGATTTCGACCTCGCGGTGATCCCGTCCCATGACTGCATCAGGCCAACGGCAAACGTTGTCCTGACGCAGGGTACGGTCACCGCCTTAGACGCGGCGGCGCTGCGCGGATATGCCGCGAGGCTCAAGGAAAAGGTAAAGATATCTAAGGGAAAGGCCATCGGTGTGCTTATCGGCGGCGATTCGAGGGATTACGTGCTCGAGAAGGAGCTTGCGGTTGAGGTGATGGACGGCGTCCTGAGGGCGGCGGAAGAGATAGACGCCGAAGTGCTGGTAACGACGTCACGCAGGACACAGAGGGCGGTCGAGTTCTCTCTGAAGGAGCGCTACGGCAAGTCCGGCAGGATAAAGCTGCTGCTGATAGCCAACGACGGAAATTTTGAGGGCGCGATAGAGGGGATACTCGGGCTTTCCGACATTCTCGTTGTCTCAGGCGAATCCGTCGCTATGCTGACCGAGGCAATAAGCTCCGACAGGCCCGTTATCGCGTTCATGCCCCGCAAGATAAGGCCGCGTTCGGCGACTAAACTTGAGAGGTCCGTAGGCAACCTCGAGAAAGAGTCGCTGATAAAGGTCTCAACGCCCGCGGAGATAGCGAAGGATATAGCCCATTATATCGGCCATGAACCGGCCGCGGTCTCGGACGGAGATATCGCGGCCGTGCGTGCCGCGCTGGGTAAGATAATATGAAGATAGTCCAGATACTTCCGCGCCTTGATACGGGAGGGGTCGAGACGGGCGTCGTCGACCTGTCGGAACGGCTTATCAAGCTCGGGCACAACGCCGTCGTCATATCGGGCGGCGGAGAGCTCGTAAAAAAACTCGAGGCCTCCGGCATCAAGCACTACACGCTTCCGGTCGGGAAAAAAGACCCGATTACGGTACTGCGCATGATACCCGCCGTCTGCAGGATCCTGCGTTCGGAGAAGGCCGATATCCTGCACGCACGCAGCAGGGTCCCCGCAATGATCGGTTATTACGCCGCCCGCAGGGCGGGCGTGATATTCATAACGACGTGCCACGGGTACTATTCGAAGAAACCGTTCAGCAAGGTGATGGGATGGGGCAAATATGTCATCGCGATAAGCCAGGTGATCGCGAAACATATGATGGATTCGTTCAGGGTCCCCTACAGGCGCATAAAGCTCATATACCGCGGGGTAAACCTCGAACAGTTCAGGTTCAGGGAACCCGATGATTCCGTCAAGAGCGTCTATACGATAGGGATAATTGGCAGGCTGACCCCGCTTAAGGGGCACGTTTATTTCTTCAGGGCGGCGGCGAAGGCCCTCAAGTATTTTCCGCGGCTCAAGGTCCTCGTCGTGGGCGACGCGTCCCCCGGCAAGGAGAGGTACAGGCAGGAACTGCAGGACACGGTCCGCAGGTTAGGGCTCGAAAAACACGTGGAGTTCCTCGGCCGCAGGAGCGACGTACCGGATATACTCGCGGGGCTAGACCTGCTTGCGCTCGCGACAACGGTCCCTGAGGGATTCGGCAGGGTTATTATCGAAGCATTTGCCGCCGGAGTGCCGGTCGTCGCGACAAGTGTCGGCGGAGTGACCGAGATAATCCGCGACGGTGCCAACGGCCTGCTCGTGCCGCCCGAAGACCCGCAGGCGATGAGCGACGCGATCGTAAAGGTGCTGAAGGACAGGGCGCTTGCGAAAGAGATCGTCCGCAACGCGAGGAAAGACGCGGAGGAGAAGTTCAACCTCGACAGGATGATAACGGAGACCGTCCGGGTCTACGAGGAAGCGCTCGAGCGGAAGAGGATACTAGTCATCAAAATAAGCGCGGTCGGCGATTGCGTGCTTGCGACGCCCTCGCTGCGCGCGATACGGCAGAAGAACCCGAAGGCCTATATAGCGCTGCTTACCGGCAGGATGGAGAGCCAGGCCCTCAAGGGATGCCCTTACGTGGACGAGTTCATAATATATGACAGGAACGGCCGCGACAGGGGATGGCTCAGGTTCCTTGAGCTCGCCGCGGAGATCAGGCGCTACTGCTTCGAGGAGATCGTAGACCTTCAGAATAATTCAAAGAGCCACATATTCGCGATAATGAGCACTGCCACCAGGAGATACGGTTACAGGAAGGGATGGCACGGCCTCTTCCTGAACAAGGCCATAACGGACAACGGGCGCCCGATACCGCCCGTCGACCACCAGTTCAAGGTCCTCTCGCTCATGGGGATCGAAGGCGCGCCGAAAGAGCTTGAGCTCTGGCCTTCATCCGCCGACGAAGGGTCGGTAAGGGGTATGCTCGAGGCGGACTGGGTCGGCGACCACCAGGCGCTTGTTGCGATAAATCCGGGCGCGAGCCCGCGTTGGGCGACGAAGAGGTGGCCTGCGGAGAATTTTGCCAAACTGTGCGACCTGCTCGCGGAAAGAGAGATACGGCCGGTTATTATCGGGACCAAAGCAGACTCGGAGGCCGCGGACCTCGTAATATCGATGACGAAGTCGAAGCCGGTGAACCTTACGGGGAAGACCACGATAACGGAGTTGGCAGCGCTGATGAAGAGGATGAAGTGCCTCGTGACAAGCGACAGCGCCCCGATGCATGTTGCCGCGGCGATGAAGACGCCGTTCGTCGCGCTGTTCGGCCCCACCGACCCGGCAAGGCACCTGCCGCCTTCTCAGGCCTGCGCGGTCGTGCGCAAGGGCCTCAGGTGCGCGCCGTGCTATAAGCCGGTGTGTTCGGATATAAGATGCATGAGGGAGATAGAGGTGGAAGACGTCATGAAAGCGATAGAGAAACTTTTGGCGGCCCGATGAACATACTGCTGGTCACTACGCATATGAGGATGGGAGGCGTTGGCGTATACACAGCCACGCTCGCGAACCGCCTGCAGGCCGCGGGCAA
This sequence comes from Candidatus Omnitrophota bacterium, assembly GCA_022709465.1. Next base: position 10,177 of record JAKLIT010000032.1, read on the forward strand.
CCGCGTATTTGTCGCATCCTCGGGCGGAGGCCTCGAAGAAGGGCTCTCGCCGGGCGTCGTGAAACTTAATGTTCCCCTCGACACGAAATCCGTGCTGAGTCCCGGCGTCCTCGTGTCCGCGCTGAAATTGCGCGTGACAGTAAAGAAAGAAAAAATAGATATTGTGCATGCCCAGACGAGGGTGTCACAGGCGGCGGCGCACCTGTTGTCCGCGTTGACAGGCGTTCCTTATGTGGCGACCTGGCACGGGTTCTTCAGGCCGCACTTCCTGCGCAGGGCGTTCCCGTTCTGGGGAGTAAAGACGATAGCGATAAGCAGGCCGGTATACGAGAACCTCAAAGACGCTTTCGGCAGGAAAGAGAAGGACCTGCGGCTCGTACAGAACGGCGTCGAGACGGAAAAGTTCAGCAGGGAGTATACTCCCGAAGAGAGGGACGGCATAAGGAAGAAATTCGGGTTGGGCGCCGGCCCGGTAGTGGGTATCATATCGAGGCTTTCCGAAGAGAAGGGGCACGCGGTACTGGTAGACGCGTTCAGGGAGATATCCGCTAAGTTCCCCGGCGCGCGGCTACTTATCATCGGCGAGGGCCGCCTCGAGCATGGCCTGAAGAAGAGGGCCGAAGGCCTGGGCCTCGGGGACACGGTCCGTTTCTTCGGAAACACCTTAAACGCGCGCGAATTTCTTGCTATAATGGACGTGTTCGCGAGGCCGGGGCTGCGGGAAGGGTTCGGGCTCGCGATCGCGGAAGCGATGCTGATGGGCGTGCCGGTAGTGTCGACAGGAGTCGGCGGTTTCCGGGAGATGCTCGATGACGGCGAATTGGGTCTGCTTGTCGAGCCGTGCGACGCCGCTACCCTCTCCGGCGCGATATGCCGCCTGCTGGCGGATAAGGCGCTGGCGGGGCGCATAGCCGCGGCGGCGAAGATATACGCGGCGGAGAATTTCTCGGCGGAACGCATGGCAAGGCAGACGCTCGAAGTATATAAAGAGGCGCTGGATGGGACCGGTAAAAAATAACCGGCCGCGCACGCGCGCTCTCATAATAGTGGCCGTATTGTCCCTGGCGCTGGCGGGGGCAAAACTCTTTCTCGAGACGAAATATTATCCGCCGATACTTATGTACCATAACGTCGAGGACCTTCCTGAAGGCAACGCGATGTATGTCACCGGCTCGCAGTTCAGGGAGCAGATGAGGTTCCTGAGGGAGCATAAGTACAATGTCGTGCCTCTCGACGGGCTCGCGGATATCCTCGAAAGCGGCGGAAGAGTGCCGAGGAATACCGTCGCGGTCACGTTCGACGACGGAAACGCGAACAATTACCTGAACGCTTTCCCGGTATTGAAGGAATACGGGATACCGGCGACGGTATTCATGATATCGGATTACATCGGCAAGGACGGGTACCTGACGATAACACAGATAAGGAAGATGTCCGCGGCCGGGATAGATTTCGGCAGCCACACGAGGTCGCACCTAAATTGCAAGGATGCCCCGGAGCGGGTGGTCGAGGGCGAATTGCTGCACTCGAAAAAGATAATAGAGGAAGTGACCGGCAAGAAGGTGACGTCGTTCTGCTACCCGTTCGGCGAGCGCGGCGCCTGCACAAGCGGCATGCTGGAACGCGCCGGCTACAGGACGGCTTTCGTGACGACGCTGCGCGACGGGTCGGTGAAATTGGACAGGTTCGCGCTGAAACGCATAAAGATAGAGACGAGCAAGGCTAACATACTCGAGTTCAGGTTGAAAATATCGGGATATTATACATGGCTGAAGTCGGCCGGACGGAAGAAGAAAAAGTGAAAAAGATACTGATAGTCAACGTTAACTGGATAGGGGACGTGCTCTTCTCGACCCCGGCCATACGCGCGCTGCGCAGGCATTATCCCGACGCGCATATCGCCTGCATGATCGTGCCGCGCTGCCGGGAGGTGCTCGAGCTGAACCCCAACATAAACGAGCTGATCATCTACGACGAAAAAGGCGAATACAAGGGCCTTACGGGAAAGATGAAGCTGATATCCGAGCTGAAGGCGCGCTCGTTCGATATCGTGTTCCTTTTCCACAGGTCGCTGACCCGGACGCTGATGGTCGCCCTCTCGGGGATAAAAGAGAGGGTAGGCATCGATAACCCGAAGAGGGGGTTCCTGCTTTCGAGGAGGGTGCCGCCGCAGCCGTCCGACATCCACAAGGTCGAGCAGTTCCTGAACATCGTAAAGGTGACGGGAGTGCGCGACAGCGGCAAGGACATGGAAGTACATGTCAGCAAGAGCGACGAGGCGTTCGCGGAGTCGTTCCTGAAGTCCCAGGGCATAAAGCCGGGCGTGCCGTTCGCTGTCTTGAACGCCGGCGGCAACTGGGACATGAAGCGCTGGCCAGCGGAGAATTTTGCCGAACTCGGCAACAGGCTCGGCAAGGAATACGGCATGCCGGTGATACTGACCGGCGCAGG
>JAKLIT010000033.1 GCA_022709465.1 Candidatus Omnitrophota bacterium
TTCTCTGCATCTTAACGGGCCCCGCGGCATACAGCAATACGCCGTTCAGCCTGACCAGCATGACTCCGAGGCTGAATATGACCGAGGATAACATACCAGCGGCAAAGAACGACCCGCCCCTGAATCCCCGTGCCAGTCCCGTATTCGTGAAGTAAAGGGCCGAGATGAGCAGGTAGATCACTATATACCTCGACGTATCCCAGCTCTCATAAAAACCTTCTCCGGCCGCCACATGAACAAGCAATAACAGCGAAGCCGCGGCGTATATTATGGAAGATAAGATGAACGATCTTGCCTTCATTCCAATTCCGCAAGCCTTTCAAATGAATCCAGTTCAAGTAGTTTTACCATGTCCGACGGGTCACCTGTCTTCGTTCTTTCCATTATTGAGATCCGAAAGCAATCCGCTGCTTTTTCCGTATCATTCCGAGCCTCATAATTATAACCGAGCCAATAATACATAGTCGATGCCCATTTCGCTGACGCCGACTCCCCCATCATGTCCCGAAGAGTGCTTATCGCGGATTCATAGTCCCCGTTATTTGTATATATGATAGAGAGATACAGCATCGCAGCATATCTTTCGGCATCCAGGGAAGAGCTCCCTATGAACTTCCTGTAATAATAAACCGCTTTATCGCACCTTCCGTAGATATCATAATTTCTTGCTAACAGATAGTCGGTATTATGGCCGCCCTTCCCGGAATAGATGCCTAAGTACGCGTCCTGAAAGAGGCAAGAGAATTTCCTGCCGAATAATGCGACATAAATGTCCAATGCTCCCGATATAGCACGTGCCACGCTTCCTTTGCTTCTGGCGGGGCTGCTCCATACTACCGGCTTAATGATCCCCGGATTGAATACGTTCTTTTCCAGATACTTACTTATTATTCCATACTCAAAGGGACAAACTTTCTTCAAAAGTTGCATTCTGGGAGAATCGATCAAAAACGACGGGTCTTTGCACATATCACTGTATGAAGCAAGCTCTCCGTCCTTTTTGCGTATAATAAACGCGTATTGCGGGTCAAAATACCTCCACCCCCCATCTATGAAGACCTCCAAGACAGTATGGTTCGACATTCCGTCGGGATTGACCGTCATTACCATCCTGCTGTCTATGCCCCGTTTCGCAAGAAAGGCGGACATCCCCCAGGCCCTCTGGTCGCAATATGCCACTCCCCTGATGATATCGTTATAGGTATCCTTATCGACTGCCTGGACTCCCAACGGAGTAAACAGGTACCGGTGAAAATACTCGTTGATGCGCATTGCTGACTTTTCAGGCCCGTTTGAGCCGTAGGCCAGCCTATCGGCCATCGTTTTATATGTTATCTCTTTATACGCGAAATATGCCGTACTCTTGTTTGCCAGCATCGCGAACGGGAATAACGCAAATACCGCCGCACAGCACAATATGGTTACGACAGACTTACGTATATTCATTTATTACCGCTTTTCCCTTTTGGTAATATCCTGATAACCAAGTTAGGCCTTATAAGGACGAAGAACAGCGCCTTGAACGAGTATATAAGCGCCGGCAGCGGCTTGCCCGCCTTAAAAAACGATTTTGCCGCTATCGCGTAAAGTTTTGACAGGCGCGCCGCGCCTCTTTCCGATATGCCGAATATGTTCTTCTTCTCATGAAGCAGTATGTGGTCGCGCACGAGCGCCGCGACCCTCGATTGGAAAGCCGCGTCCCTTACGCTCCAGTTGACTCCCGTGAAACCGAATTCTCCGAGGGGTTCTTTGATGAAACAGACCTTCGCGCCCGAGGCGGCCATCCTTATCCAGAACTCGTAGTCTCCCGCGGCGGCATACTCCCTGCGCGTATCGAAACCCTTTAGCGCGCGCAGCGTTTCAGCCCTGACCGTCGTGCCGCACGATGACATGCAATTGCCGTTATACAGGAGCCGCTCATGCAGGTCCTCCGACCACGGGCCGTACTCAATGACCTTATCCACCTTGCCCATGTAATTCCTGTTCTCGTTATGGCATACAGCCGAGGCATCGGGATTGTCCTCGAATGCCTTCCCGACCTTCTCTAGGCGCTGCGGATACCAGATATCATCGTCATCAAGGAAAGCGATATACCTCCCCTTAGCCATCCCTATGCCCATGTTGCGCGGCCCGTCGCAGGATGATGTCGGTTCGGGGTTCCTGACGTATTTTATCCTTGGGTCCTTTATCGCGCCGACGGCCGACTCCGTGCCATCCGTGGAACCGTTGTCTATCACTATGAGTTCGAAGTCCCCGAACGTCTGGCCGAGCACGCTCGATATCGCTCGCGGCAGGACATGCTTCCTGTTATATGTCGATATGACCACGGTGAACAGGGGCATTACCTATGCTTTCCTTTCCCGTATGGCTTTCTTGAAACGCTTCGTATAACGCCTCATACCCTCCCTGAAATAATTCGGCAGCACTTTCATCGTCTTTATTAACGAGCCGGATTGCGACGCCTTTATGAGCCTGAAATATGTCAACGGCTCTATCAAGAAAGATATCGCTATGTTAAGCGCCGGAAGCGCGGCCTTCAGCAGGGGGCTATTCCGGTCACTCCTGTATAACCGCACTATCCACGCGACTACCGACCTGTGTATGAACGGGGCTATACGGATGATATTATTTATGGCCGTCTTGTGGACTATTAGAAAATCCTTCTTCTTGTAATCCTCTATGTATTCCGGGCACTCTTTCTTCGCCCTGTCGTATAGCTCCGTCCCGAAATAGAACGTCAGCGAATAGAACTGCGGGTAAAAAGGCCTCGGGGTATCCGCCAGCACCCTTATCGTCTCGAATATGTCCTCTTCCGTCTCGAACGGGTTATCTACAAGCACGTCGTAAAACGCCGCTATCTTGAATTTCCTCATTATGCCTGCCGCCTCGAGGAAATCCTTATTGAACGACTTCCTCTTATAGACCTCCCTGCATACCCTGTCGCTCCCGCTCTGGAGCCCGAGGCTTATCCACGCGAGGCCGGCGTCCTTCATATATCCTATCTTGCTGTCGGTCACGTAGGTCGGGATAGCCCTGATGATGAACGGCTTGCCGATCTTTCTCTTGTATGTCTCGCAGAATTCCTTCAGGTACGCGTCCGAGCACGCGGAGAAACAGTCGTCCTGGAAATTTATATACTCCAATTCAGGGTTATCCCTTACCGCGACCTCAAGCTCGTCTATTATGTTCGATATGCTCCTCCTGCGCAGCTTATTTGACTTGTAGAGGCCCGCCAGGAAACTGCTGCAGCAATACGTGCAGAAATAAGGGCAGCCCCTTGTCGTAAGGATGCTGTACGTCGTGCCTAGGTGGCGCGCGAACCTCCTGAAGTTGGATTTATCGAGCGGCGATATCCCTTCCCCGTCATAGATATACGTCTTCTTCGGAACATGTTCGAACGCGGGTATCGAATCGAGGTCCTCGATAAGCGGATAGAGCGGGTTCCTGACGACCGAGCCGTTCTCCATGCGGCATATGTTGTTTATCCCGCCGATATCTTTCTTCTCGGTCAGCGCCTTCGCGATATCCAGCGCAGTCCTCTCGCTCTCGCCTACGCTCACGTAGTCCGCGTACTTAAGGCACTCTTCCGGGGAGATCGAAGGATGGATGCCTCCCCATATGACAGGTATCCCCGGATTCGTTTTCTTAATATGCTCCGTAAGCGCGCATGCGGACCCGTATTCATGGCTCATGAGGCTGATGCCTATCAAAGCCGGCTGCTGTGTCCCTATAAACCTTTCGGCCTTCTCTATCGCCGGAAGGTCTCCCGCCTCGAACCCGGGCATGTACAGAAGGGTAGAATCGTAACCGCCATTCATCAGGGTATAGTGTATATACTTCAGGCCCAGTGTATCGATGTCCTTCTGGAGGGATATGAGCAGTATCTTCACTTGTCCGCTGCCTTCCTTTCGTCGATGTCCGCCTTCATCAGTTCCAGCCCGTCCGTAACGCCATGCAGGGCCGTCTTATATTTGCCGGTGAATTTCGATGTGTCCATGCGAGGCCCTAACGGCCTGGGCACCATGCCCGCGGGAGGCTCCGCCGACTCTTTAATTAGGCTCCGGTCGAGGGCGAGGATATCACATGCTTTCAGCGCCCAGTCATACCTGTCCACGAAACTGCTTCCGACCACATGGAATGTCCCGGAGGCACCCGCCCCCGACAGTTCCGCGAGGGCCGCGGCGAGGTCCTCTGCGTATGTCGGATTCCCCCATAGATAAGAAGGCGCATTGAACACTTCGCCCTTCTTTACGGTCCTGTAAAGGTTCATGACATAATTCGGCGTAGCGGTCTCGGGGTCCCAGCCGAACACGTTAGTAGTCCTGGCAATGATGTAGTCCTTGAGGTTCTTCCTGATCCACTCCTCGGCGTCGGATTTCAACCGGCCGTAAATATTGAGCGGGTTGACCGCATCTTCTTCCCTGTACGGCCCTTTTGCGCCGTCAAAGACATAATCCGTAGATACGAACACAAGGGATGAGCCCGTCCTCGCGCACTCCTGCCCGATGCTTACCGTGGCATCATAATAGAACTTCCTCGCCTGCGCGGGGTTCTTCTCGCAGTAATTCACCCCTCCGGCAAGATTGGCGCAAAGGTACATATTCTTCGGGGCAAGCCCCTTTATTATCGATACGAGAGAAGCGGTGTCCGTGATATCCAGCGGGATAAGCCCCGCCTCGGGCCTTTTGTTATAGGTCCCTGTCGAGCTGATGCCCCGCTTTTTCAACAGGCGCAACAGGCGCCTGCCTATGAGACCGTTAGCCCCTATGACAATGGAATCGACTGTTTGCATCCTACTTGTCTATTCTCTTCCATTCGTAAGGGACCTTGTCCCCGTGCGGGTCGTATCTTAGCATCTCATCCGGCTCATGCGGAAGCGTCGAGCAGTTGGCTACTATCACCGCATCCGTCCCGATATTTTTATACCCGTTTATGACGCCGGCGGGTATCCTGACGAGATGGTAATTGTCGTCGCCGATGCAGACCTCCATAAGTTCCTTGTATGTAGGGGATTTCGGCCTGTTGTCGCACATAACGAGCTTTATCATCCCTTTTATCACGGCATAGAACTGGACCTGCTTAGTGTGCTCATGCCATCCCTTTATCACGCCGGGATAGGCGGTCGAAAAATATATCTCCCCGAATTGTTCGAAATGGGGGTCAGTATTCTTAAGCATGTGCATGATAGTGCCCCTCTCGTCGGATATCTTCCTCAGCGGTATTACCTTTACGCCTTCTATCATCTTTTTCCTCCCGTTCTCCTCAGGTTATTATCGATCTTGCCTTCCTTCATCAGCGACCTTATCGCCCTTATACGGAAATATCTCTCCGAATCGAACCCCTCGCGCGTCAGCCCGTAACCGTTATATGCCTCAAGTAGCTGCCCGATGCCCGCCTTAAGGCCCCAGCAGGGCCTGAATCCCTGCAGTTTCCTCCTTATTTTCGAGAAATCGACTTTATAACTGCGCTCGTCCGCTCCCGTCTTATTCAATATCCTGACCTCCGAGCCGGGCACGGCCTTCTGCACTTCGGCGGCTATATCCTTCACGCGGTAGTTCTCCGTGTCCTGGCCCACATTGAAGGCCTCGTTATGCACCTTATCCTCCGGCGCTTCGAGCGCGGCCGCGAACGCCGCGCAGAAATCCTCAATATGTAATATCGGCCTCCACGGCTTGCCGTCGCTCATTATAGCCACTTCCTTCGTCAGGTATGCCCAGGCCAGCAGGTTATTGACAACGAGGTCAAGCCTGAGCCGCGGGGACAGCCCGTATACCGTGGCGTTGCGCATGAAGACGGGGTGGAAATTCCTGTCCGCAAGTTTAGAGAGGCCTTCCTCCGCCCGCACCTTCGCTTTTGCGTATGCCGTTACCGGATTCAGCTTGCCCTTCTCATCGACCGGTGCGTCCGTGCCCGATATTCCGTATATACTGCATGAAGAAGCGAAGATGAACCTATTCACTCCCGCATCCTTGCAGAGGCCCGCAAGCCTTATAGTGGATTTGAAATTAACCTCTTCGGTCAATCCCGGGTTTATCTCCCCGAGAGGGTCGTTCGATAACGCGGCTAGATGCACGACCGCATCGACGCCCTCAAGGTCCGCTGCGCAGACATCGCGTATGTCCTTTACCGTCTGCCTGTCGGGCTTTGAGCCTTCAGGCGCCGGATAAAGCAGGTCGTCCGAGAAATAACCCGTATCCAGCCCGAATACCCTATACGACCTGTCCCTCAAATATCCCGTCATGACGGTGCCTATATATCCGGCATTGCCGGTTACCAGTACCGTGCGCTTTTCCTTCATCTCTTCCACGTCTTCCACGGCGCGGCTCCCGACTTCCACAGCTTGTTCAGGTACTCCGCGTCCCTGACCGTATCCATGCACTGCCAGTAACCGTAATGCCTGTATGCCATCATCTGCCCCTTCCTCGAAAGCTTCTGCAGCGGCCCGAACTCGAAATCACAATCCTGTGAAGGCGTCAGGTAATCGAATATTGCCCTTTTGAACACGAAATACCCGCCGTTTATATGACCGGTGGACAGCTGCGGCTTTTCCTCAAACTCCTTCACCCTGTTCCCTTTTATCACCATCTCCCCAAAACGGGATGGCGGCCTTACCGCCGTGACCGTGCATATCTTCCCGTGCTTCTTATGGAACGCCTCAAGCCGCCCGATGTCCACATCACTGAGCCCGTCGCCGTATGTAAGGTGGAAATGCTCACCTTGTATGAAGGGCTCCAGCCTCTTGATCCTGCCGCCTTTCAGCGTCTTAAGGCCCGTTTCGACACATATGACATTCGCGTCGTCCGAGAAGTATTCCCTTATCTGGTCGCCCTTATACCCGAGTGCCAGTATAAACCTGTCGAATCCGAACTGCGAATAGTGCCTGATTATATGCCAAATGATCGGTTTTCCACCTATCTCGACCATCGGCTTGGGCCTGTATTCGGTCTCCTCTTTCATGCGCGTGCCCATGCCGCCGCATAGTATGACGACTTCGTTCTCCCTCGTCTTCCTCATTTATCCATCCCCTGTCGATAGATGACCTTGTATACCACGAACCTGTCCCCCTTCGACCTTATATACCGCCTTCCGCTGCTGTCGAATACCCTGACCATCTCGGCCTTTATGCCCGGGGCCAACTCTCCTAAAGGAGGCAGCGCTACCCCTCCAACGGTCCCCTCGTTATAATAAATATACTCCGGCTTCTCCGTGCCCACGATCCTCGCTAATTCCGCCGCTGGGTCCTTATCGAAATACCCGCTATAGAACGTTTTGACGTTCTTGATCCTTCCGGGAATATACGACCTTATGTAGTGGTCCGCTGCGATTGCCGTATCGTCGCCGATAGATGCCCTCATCCAATCATTTACCGCGTATGCTACATCATGCTCCTGGCCGTAACGGTAAAGTCTCTCCCTGACAAGCGATGACCCGTTGATCGCTATATCGGCTGCGAACAATAAAACGAATGCGGCAATAACCGATCTTGCCTTCCACGGCGCTTTTGCTTTCCGCTTGACGGCCATCGAGACGCCCTCGATCGACAATACCGACATCTTAACGAAGAACGGGAGCATATGATGCTGCCTAAGGTTCAACGGCAGGAGCGCCATCGCGAAGAACGGGGCAAGAAATACGCAAAGGACCGCGCGCTTTTTTCCCCCCACGCCGTCTTCTTCTCCGGGCGGCCCTCTCCTGAACCAGGATATTTCAATTATTGCGTAGAACACAAACGCCGCGAATACTATGATGTCCAACTGAATAAACCTGCTAAATACACCTGCCGCATAAGGGCAGATGAAACCCTGCCGCGGAATGATATCCGGAGCGGTATTTATGAAAGTAGGCGCCAGCCATGAATGCGAGAGCATGAAGAGCTTCGGCTGCAACAGCCATTTTATGCCAAGCGCCGCGCTTATGGCAGTGAAGATGCCTATTACCGCCATTGCCGCCGAATTCACGCCGTTTATGGCGCCCGATACCCGGGCGATCTTCGGGTCCCTGCTCCGTTCGAGCGCGAGCAGGACCGCCGATACAGCCATCATGACAATTCCGCAGGCGACCGAGAAAGCCGCATAACGGTTATGTAATAAGCTTCCCATCAGCCCTTCGTCCGCATACCAGGTGCTTCCCGTCGCTTTCCTCGGATAAAAGAAGATTATGTATAAAGCGAAAGCAATTACCGCAGCTCCCGCCATCGCCGGCAATGACCATGCCAACCTGTATCTATGGCGCTTCGAGGCCATGTATAACGCGGCTACGACCGCCGGCAGTACGAATATACCCGCGTATTTCACAAGGAACGCCGCGGATGCGAACAGCACCGCGATGATGATATTACTCCTCCGCGGGTCGTCGATTATGCGCAATGTATAGTCGAGCCCGGCTATCACGAAGAAGAGCACGAGCGGCTCCGGTTTCATGTTATTGAGGAAATACCCGAATGCGGGCCTGACCGCAAGCAGCGCGACGGCAACCGCCTGCTTCCATCCCTTCCCGAAATGCCTGCCGACAAGAGACCACAAGGCTATGAGAGCCAGTATCCATCCTGCGAGGTGTATTACCCGGACAAGAAGCACCAGTTCGCCCGGCGTGAACTCATGGATATGCTTTGGGACCAGTCTGCAGAGGTCCATCAAGTAAGGCATCTCGAGCCCGTAGTCCTCTTCCCACAGGAAGCTCGCGCGCTTCTCGCCGGAATAGTAATACCAGCAGAGGTCCATCAGCTCGCCTTCGTCGAGGTTCATGTAGGTTATCATCTCCGGGTCGTCGATATTGTATCTTATAGACGGGACCGCGAGCGAGAGGGCGAATACGCACGCCGCTATAAGGAAGACCGCGCTTTTCATCCCTTCCTCCAGACGATAACGCAGAACCTTCCGAATATATATACGAAAAGCTTGAACAATCTGGCGATCTCTCTGGGCAACCTGTACCAGCCCTTCGGGAGAGTAAGCACCATTCCGCCGGAAACCGGCGACTTGATGAAATTTATGAGCGTCCTGGGCCGCAGCGAGAACAGGAGGTTCGCCATGAACGTGTCGTACATAAGCCGGTACTTATTCTCCCCATCCGGGACATACGCTATATCGTCGCCGAACATGTAGAACTGGACGTTGAAATTGCTCCAACCCGGCTTGACCAGGAGCCTGCCCTCCTTTTTCGCTATATCGTAAAGTTTTGTACCCGGGTACGGCACCGCAATATTGAAACGGGCATCATCGAGCGGCAGTTTACGTGTCAGTCTCGCGGTATCGAGCCTTTCCTTTCTCGTCTCTGTCGGCAGCCCGAATATAAACGTCGCGCTCGTGCCTATGCCGGTCCTGTGCGCCATTTCTATCGCGCGGATATTGTCATCCACCTTTTCGCTCTTGTTCACGAGGTCGAGCAGGCGCTGCGACGATGTCTCCATGCCGAACGACGCGACGAGGAAATTCGCCTCCTTCATCTTGTCGAGTATTTCCTGCGTGACCGATTCCCCGCGCATCTCTGCGACGAACCCCGCCTTCTTGTTGTATCCGTTCGCGATGATCCCGTCCATCAGCGACATCGCTCGGTTCTTGTTAACTAGGAAATTATCGTCCATGAACCATATCTTCTTCTGCCCGTACTTTTTGATAAGCAACTTTATGTCCTCGAGCACGCGCGCGTTGTCCACGGTACGGTACTTCTGTCCCGTTATCGCCCTCTGCGAGCAGAAGATGCAGTCGAACGGGCATCCCCTCGAGCTGATTACCGTCCCGAAATCCCTGTATTTGTCATACGTCTCCTCGAACAGGTCATAAGGGAACGGAGGCAGTGTCGAAATGTCTATCAGTTCCCGCGCCGGATTGTGCGCTACCGCTGCGCCCTTCCTTAACGAGAGCCCGCGTATTTCCTTATAGTCCCGCCCCGACATCACGCAATCCGTAAGCTCGGAAAGCGTCTTCTCGCCTTCGCCCCTGATGACAACATCGACCTCGGGTATACCGAGCGCCTCCTCCGGGAGAACGGTCGGATGTATCCCGCCCAGGATAACGAGATAATCCTCATCTATCTCCTTCACGAGCTTCGCGAGGGCATACGCCCTCGACGAACTTATCGTTATCACAGTCATGCCTACGATCTTCGGGCCCGCATCACGCTTCATGAGACCTTCGAGCGTGCTCCTGTCCAACGGCGTTATATTCTCATCCACTATCTTCGGCAGAACGTTATTATATTTTCGGAGGTAAGCCGCGAGGTATCCGAGGCTCGTCGGGAACGTGTTATATATGAAAGGTGTTATTAGCTCGTTCTGGGACTCCGAATGTATGGCCGGTTTGATGAGTATCATCTGGCTTAGCCCTTCTTCTCCGCTATCAGGAAGAACCACGGCATGAAAGGGGCGTTGACGAACCTGACCTTCGGGAAGAGGTCCAACAGCTTCTCGGGGACGTTTGCCAGCGCGTTCGGGAAGAAGAAGCTCATTACATGTTTCGCGAATAGTATGTCGGCGCCTTTCAACAGCCCGCTGATCTTCCTCAGCGTCAGCGGCTTCGTGATTATAAGCCTCTCTTCCCTCCTTAGCAGGCCGACCGCATATATCATCGGGTTCAACGAATTGGCTTCCAGTATCACGACATACCTCCTGCTTACCCTAAACATCTCACTGACGGCCTTCTCGTATTCAGGGATATGGTGCAGCGTGTCGCTGCAGAATACCACGTCGAACGAGTTATCCGGAAAATCCATCTTCGTCGCGTCCATGACCGCGATGTCCTTGTGCGGGTTCTTGCTGAAGATATATTCCGAATGGTCTATCCCCTTGACCCTGTCGGACAGCAGGCTGAACTGGTATGTGTAGTTCCCGCTGCCGCATCCGACATCGAGGACCGTGGTCTCTTTGCCTATCGGCACGAACGAGCGGATCTTCTCCATTACAGGCGTGACGCTCTTCAATACGCACTTGTTCCTGTGTGTCTGTTTCCCGTCCTTATAGACGCGGTTCATCCAGTAGTTCATGTTCGAATACTGGTTCTCTTCCATCAGTACCCCGCCTTTCTCGCGACGCAGAACACGGATGTCCCGAACGGCAATCCGATATTCCTTACTATCCGGCCGTCTATCGCGGCGGCAAGGGCTAATATCCCATTCACGAGCCTGGGCAGTTTTCTGAGATCGGACACCCGCTGTCTTTCGTCTTCCCGTCTTATCTTTCCGAGCAACGCGGAAGCGAGCGCCGCCGGGTAGACGAATGCGCAGCGGTAGCTCACTTTGAGCGGCTCGAGCCCGCATGCCTTCATTTTATGCTTCAGTTGCCTCGCCGTGTAACGCCGTCCGGTATGGACGGCCTTGTCATGCGGCCTCTTAAGGTGCTCGAAGGCAGGCACATTCACTATCAGTATCCCTCCGGGTTTAAGCACGCGCTTCATCTCGTTTATGGCTCTTTCGTCATCCTCGACCGCAGAATGATACAGGACATCTGCAGATACCACAATATCAAACAAGCCGTCGGCGAAAGGCAGGTTCGTCACGGAGGACTGCGATACGTCCTTGAGTCCCCTCCTCGCGCAGTATTCAAGCGCCATGTCGGATATATCTATCCCGAATGCCTTCCCGATCTGCGAGAAACACTTGTGGTTATAGCCCGTGCCGCATCCGGCGTCGAGTATCGAGATGTCCTTCCTTCCCCTGAACCGCCTCCTGATCTCGCCGAGTATAAGGCTCCGGAGGCCGCGGTACCACCAGTGCGTCTCCTCAAGCCGGTACATCAATTCGTATTGTTCTTTTTCCATCAGGGCCTGAACCTGTTTATCACGCGGCATACGCGTTCTATATCCCCGGCCTCTATCTCCGGATAGAGGGGGAGCGAGAGCACCGTGTCGCATAGTTTCTCGGAGGACGGGCACCTGTTCCCCTTCCTTAAGCCGGAATAGGCCTTCTGCATATATACGGGGACAGGATAATGAACGAGCGTTTCAATGCCGTTCATCCTGAGGTATCCCCTCAACACATCCCTGTGAGGGCATTTCACGACATAAAGATGGTATACGTGCGAACCCTTATCCGCCGCCTCCGGTTTCCTGACAAATCCGTTCTCCAGCATGGCTGCGTACATTTCCGCGAGTTCTGCCCTCTTCCTGTTCCATGCGTCAAGGCGCTTGAGTTTCACCCTCAATATGGCTGCCTGCAGCTCGTCGAGCCTGCTGTTGATCCCCCTGAATTCATGCACATACCTTGCGGACTGGCCATAGTCCCTCAGCATCCTGACCTTCCTGTCTATGGAGCTGTCCGATGTGACCACCATGCCGCCGTCACCGAAACAACCGAGGTTCTTTGTCGGGTAAAAACTGAAACATCCGGCGTCCCCTATAGCTCCGGCTTTCTTTCCTTTATACGACGCACCGTGCGCCTGGCAGGCGTCCTCTACGACCCTGAGCCCCTTCCCGCGCGCGATACCCATTATGCCTCGCATATCGGCGCACCTGCCGTAAAGGTGCACCGGGAGCACGGCTTTCGTCCTGCGGCTTATCCTCTTGCCGAGTTTAGACGCGTCCATAAGGCATGTTCCGGGGTC
>JAKLIT010000034.1 GCA_022709465.1 Candidatus Omnitrophota bacterium
TTCGCAGCAACGGCGCTTGCCGTAAAAAATACTGTTTTGGCCGTAAAGGCATTGGGGGAGAAACAGGAAGGCTTGGGGCGGGTATTCTACCTGACATTCCATTATATAGCTCTTGTCCCATTCATGGCATACGAGCTTATAAGGGCAGGCAGGCCGGGAAGCTATATCGTTTTAGTGATAGGGGCGGCGCTGGCGGTATCGGCCGCGCTATTTGCCGTCAGGAAATATTTATGGGAGCCGAGGCGGTTTCTGGCCCTTGCATTCGTTTTCGCGCTTGCGGCCAGGGTCATGTTCGCGTTCCAGCTTACGAACAACCTGCCCGAGGGTTTCATGGAGGGCCCGGATACGCAGGAGATCCATAATGAGTCCGTCGAGCTGTCGAGGACCTGGAATATCCTTGACGGCAAACCGGTATTCCTCAACCAGAAAGGATCCGCGGTAATATTCTATGCCGTGATATATAAGCTTTTTGGAACGAACCCACTCTACGGGCGGCTTGCGGACGCGCTCCTTGGCGCGTTGTGCGTTATTATGGCATTCTATATCGCGGACAAACTGTTCGGCCGGGCAGCCGCGAGGATCGCCGCCATGCTCGGAGCGGGTTACGGGTACCTGATACAATACGGGGTGTATATCGGGACGGAATCTCTCGGGCTATTTTCGCTGATGCTGTTCGTGTGCGGGGTGATAGCAGCGGGAGGATCGGGCGCAATAAAGGCGCATTTGTTTGCGGCAGTGTCCGGGCTGGGCCTCGCGGTATGCGTGATGGCAAGGTCGGAGTATTATTACGCGATAGTTCCCTCGCTCATATGGGCCGCATGGTCGATGAGGAAGCAAAAAGCGGCCGTTGCGTCGCTTATGGTGAGTTTCGGCGTGCTGGCAGCCCTGTGGTCGTGGAGGAATATGATAGCGTTCGGTGATTTTACGATATCGCACCTGTTGAGCCCCGCGTTCAAGGATGAATGGCTTGGACAACTCTGGCAGTTCGAGGAGAACCGGTTCGCGGAGGCGGGGATAGCGGTGACCGGTGTCGGGAATATGTTCGCGCAGCTGCTGCTCCATCCGGGAGCCGCGTTCAATATATTGATACCGCATATCACGAAAGGATTCTACAGCTTCTGGGATTACAACGTATTCTTCACGCCGGCATTTATATTCCTCGAGCCGAAAAACTCCTGTTATAATATGACGCTGTGTTTATACCTGTACATGTTCATGCTTCTCGGGATGTTTGCCGGGTCAGAAAGGAGGGACGCGTCGCTGTTTCTCGCGTTCATCATAATTTTCAAGACGATAAGCTATGTATTCACGACTACGCCGACGTTTTATGAGGACGGCGTGGTCACGGCACTCTTCAAGGACTGGTACCGTTTCACGATAATCCCGTTCACGCACGTGTTCATGGGGGCCGGGATCGCGTGGTTGATCGTTAAATCTCGTGAGGTGAGATTAAGATGATTAGGAAGGCAATAGCCGTAATGCTTCTAATCTTTATAAATCTTATTGTGCATTTCATGCCGTTTGAAAGAGCGGCACTCGCCCCTGATGATTATGGATCGCTAGTATGGTCTATGCCTACAGCTATATCAGGTTCGCCTGCAACTATGATTCGTGCAGATAGGCCTTTGAATTACATATTCCTGGCTTTGCAGGCAAAATACATTGGCGACAATGCGAGACTGGCATTCATACTGTTGTTTCTGTCCGCATGTGCGCTGCTATTGGCGGTATTTATGCTGTTTGAAAGAATCTTCAGGGATACGTCCGCAGCTTTCATAGGGGCGGTTGTATTTTGTTTGCTCCCGAACAAGCTTGAGACTTACCATACGCTTATATTCCTTAACATAAACCTCGTCTCGCTTTTATATGTCATGAGCTTAGCGCTGTTCATAGCGCATGCCGGAACGGGCAGGAGGGGCGCGCTTCTTGCATCCGTCCTGTTGTATGCCGCGGGGATATTCTGGTACGAGGTCGGATTTTTCATGCCCTTGCTCATGCTGTGCTATTGTTTTATGGACAAGAGATGCAGGCCCGTATCGGTAATGCCCTTCATGGCGGTTGCGGTGTTCTACGCGGTCTACAGGTTCACCGGCGCCTACGGCATGGCCGTCGGGGCGGAAGGGCAGTCGCACTCCGTGGCCATATCGATGATTCCGTTTAACCTTAAGGAATTATTTCACCATTACGCAGGCAGGTATCTTGCGCGCAGCATATTATATGGAATTTATAATTATGCGATGATGCAGCCGGTGTGGTTAACAGCGGTCTCGGCATCAATCATAGCTCTCATTATTCTTGTCGGGTCCATCCTGAAAAAGGTGAGGTTACCGGAAGTAAAGAGCGGTATAGTGATATTCGGCCTGTCAACATTTTTCCTTATGATATTGCCGATATTCTTAAGTGATAAAGGAGGCATAGGCGGAAGGCACCTGATTCTTCCTTCTATAGGCGTATCGATAGTGGCAGTATGGGCACTGAATCTTGCAGGCCATTTCTGGAAATACATATTTATTGTATTTGTCTTAATGATGTCGGTGATCGGGGCGGGGAATACCTGGACACAGGTTGTTGCCTGCCGGATAAACGGCGCGGTATTCGGGTATCTTAAATCGAACAGTACGGCGCTGGTATCCGCGAAGGCCGTGGTCATAGATACGAACAGTTTTGCGGAGAAGATCAAATATACGCTGGTAAAGCGGGATTTCAACCTCTTTAACACATACTATGGGGCGCAGGCGTTCGAGGATTGGGGGCTAATAAGCATGGTAAGGTGGGCGGCAAAGGACAGCGGTAAGCAGGTATACGTGTCCATAAGCTCGCCATATGCCAAAAAGGGGGAGGTCAAGTTCTGCGTTTATGAATATAAGGGATACCGTTCAAAGGCGGTCAAGGACATGCGCCTCCCCGCCGAGGGGACGCTTGTGATAGGGGCTAAGGAGGTCTTCGGAGGTGACACGGATGCGGGCATCAGGAAGCTGGGCATAAAGAAATGAAGAAATTTTCGGCGGGATCCGTCGCGGCCTGCGTGATGTTCGGAGCGTCGTATCTCATCTCTCCGGGTTTCGCGCTGTGCATACTGCTGTCCGCCGTGTTCTTTTACGCTGTCCGCAGGAATACACCTGAAGAGGACAGGAGGTTCGTGTTATTCATGATATCGGCCGCGTTGATCATCAGGGCCGCGGGCCTCATAATCCTGCAATACAAATGCATTTCGATGGGCCAACTGGACATCTTCGGGGACGCCCAGGACAACATCATACAGGGGATCAATATAAGCGATTCCATACGGAACATGAAAGAGATCCCGGTCACGCCCCAGTCGATCTTAACGAGCAGGTACAATACGCATTCGATGACCATATTCAACGGGATATTCTTCCTGCTATTCGGCCACGATATCGTTTCGCTGAAATACGTTAATATACTGGCAATATGCGCGACGGCGTGGATAATGTACGACTTCGCTAAGAATATCTATTCCGGAGCGGCCGGCAGGATCGCGCTTGCGATAATACTGTTCTGGCCTACGGTCTTCATCTGGTCGCTGACCGACCTTAAGGAGAGCCACCTTTTGTTCGCGGTCGCATGCTCGTTCTGGCTGCTTGACAGGGCGGCGAGGGAAAAGGCGAGGCACAGGAAAGCCGTTTTCATCATGCTGTCGGCCCTGTTCGCGTTTTACTTTGTGCTGCTGAAGATAAAGCTGATGATGCCGGTATTCATCCTGTCCGCGTCGCTTATCATCCTTTATAACGCGCTGTATTACGGGTTCTCAAGAGATCCTGCGCTTTCGAGGAAAGTGCTGTACCTTTCGCTTATACCCGCAGCCGCGGCCATAATGGCGTTCGGTGGCCGCATAATGGAGGCCGCCAAGCACATGTACGCGCTTATCCTGCATTACCATATAGGGTTCCTCAACAGCGGCGGGTGGAACGTAGACCTGATAGGCGACCAGTCGCAGAATTTTTTCACATTGCAGTTTATCATGAAATATATCGCGAAGGCATGGGCAGGTTTCTTCCTTGAACCGCTTCCGTGGCATTTCTACTCGTACAGCCTCATGGCCACATATCCCATGATGCTGGCGTGGTATATAATAACCGCGTTCTCAGTTGTGGGCGTGATCAGGACATATTACGCCGGTAAGTCGAAGGAGGTCTTCATAATGCTGGCGTTTACGGCCATATATGTCACGGTCGTGGGAATGTCCGTGGCTAACATCGGAACGATAATACGTTTCAGGGACGTAATTGTGCCTATCGTGGCGGTATTCGCGGGGATCGGAATGGAGGGAAGATGCAGGAATATGCGATAAAAAGGGCATTGATACCGGCGGCCGGAAAAGGCATAAGGGCATACCCGAAGAGCAGGTACATACCGAAGACGCTCCTGGAGATAGAGGGAAGGCCCCTGATCGAGAACAACATCGCTATACTGAGGGACCAGCTCGGGATAAAGGACATTACGGTGATAGTCGGGCACCTTGCCGATAAGGTCAGGGCACGGCTCGGTGACGGGAGCCGTCTCGGGGTGTCGATCAGGTACGTGGATTGCGCGGACCCTGACGAGGGCCTCGCGAAGGGTATACTTCTGGCAGAAAAAGAATTCGACAAGCCGTTCATATGCATGCTGGGCGATGAGTATTATTTCGGCTCCAACCATTCCGGGCTCGCGAAGATCCCGGCGGACGCCGATTATGTCTGCGCCGTAAAACACTCGACCGACATAAAGTCCATCAGGAAGAATTATAACGCGGAGATCGAGGGCGGATTCGTCAGCAGGATAATCGAGAAACCGGCCGAGATAAGGCAATGGAACCTCGGATGCGGGACATACCTGCTCAGACCGGAGATATTCGGCCTTATACGCAGGACGAAGCCGTCACACAGGAGCCATAAGGTCGAATTCATGGATTCGCTTGACCTCGCTGTGAAGGAGGGCGCGAAGGTCAAACCTTATTACCTCGAAGGTATATACTACAACATCAATACCATCGAAGACGTGAACCAGTGCAATTACGATATCCGTTCGTTGAATTTCGACAAATACAAGGTTAGCGTCGTAATACCCGCGCATAATGAGGAAGCGACGATAGCGACCGTGATCGGGGATTATAAGCAGCATGTCGACGAGGTGCTCGTCGTTAATAACTGCTCGAATGACAGGACTTCCGAGGTCAGCAGGAAAGCCGGCGCGAGGGTCGAGGAGGTCTCGCTGAAGGGATACGGCGACACGATAAAATACGGGCTCGAAAAGGCGTCGGGCGACATACTAATCGTTACCGAGGCGGATTACTCGTTTCGCTCGAAAGATATAGGCAAATTCCTCGAGTATATAAAGGATGCCGACATGGTAATAGGCACGCGGACTACACGGCAGCTCGTTGAGCAGGGGGCGAATATGAGCCTGATGCTGCTGCTCGGTAACCTTGTATACGCGAAGATTGTCGAGATCCTCTGGTGGGGCATCGATCCGCCGCGTTTTACCGATGTAGGCTGCACTTACAGGGCCATATGGAAGAGCTCGTTCGAAAAGATAAAGGACGACCTGAGGTCTACCGGGCCGGAGTTCTCAGTCGAGATGATGATAAAGACGCTAAAATACAAGCTGCGCGTCCTTGAGATACCGATCTCGTATTACCCGCGCCTCGAAGGCGTGTCGAAACATTCAAGGAACTGGTTCGGGATACTGAGGACGGCCTCAAGGATGATGCGCCTTATAATAAGTGAAAGGCTGATCAACAGGTGAAACGCGAGATCAAGAAAGCCCTGCTCTGTTATCCTCCTGTCGGGCTGTTTCAGAGGGGCGAGGAAAGGTGCCAGGCGGATATAGAGGGCTCGGCTACACAGGCGCCGCATGCGCCCAACGACCTCGGGTATATCGCGGCATGCCTCGGTGAACTCGGGGTCGGATGCGTAATACGGGATTACCCGGCGGAGCGAACGCCTGAAACGGCCGTTCTGGAAGAGATAAAGCAATACTCGCCTGACCTGGTACTTATCAGCACGACCACGCCTACTTTCCCCGAGGACGTCCGGTTCCTGGAGAAGGTAAAATCGGCGCTTCCGGGCGTGTTTACCGTAGCGAAAGGAAGTTGTTTCTGCTCACTGCCTCTCGAGGAACTGCGAAAGACCTCATACAAACCGCTTGATGCCGCTGTTTACGGGGAAGCCGAATTTATTATCGGGGACCTCGTGAAGTCGCTGGCGTCGGACGGGCGACTCGATGGCATAAACGGGTTAATAATAAATATTGGCGATAAAGGAGCGGTGAGGACCGCGCGCCCCCAATTCCGCGAGGACCTCGATTCCCTGCCGTTCCCTGCGAGGGGCCTCATGAATAACGGGCTCTACAGGAACCCGCTTACCGGCAGGCCCATGGCTACGATACTTGTATCCCGAGGATGCCCGTCACAGTGCATATTCTGCCTTACTCCGGTGATATCCGGGCATAAGTTCAGGAAAAGGTCCGTCGGAAATGTCTTAGACGAGATAAAAGACTGCGTCAGGAATTACGGCATAAGAGATTTCTTCTTTCGCGCCGACACATTCACTATGGATAACGGATATGTGAAGCAACTCTGCGGCATGATACTCGAGGGAGGCCTCAGGATCACATGGGTAGCCAACAGCAGGGCCGACGTAGTGGACAGGGAGCTTCTTGAGGCGATGAAGGCGGCGGGATGCGCTCTCGTCGCGTTCGGGTTCGAGTCAGGCAACGAGGATATACAGCGGAAGATAAAGAAGAACGCTTCCGCGGATGACGCGCGCCGCGCGGTAAGGCTGTGCAGGGAGGCCGGGCTCAAGACGCTCGGGTTCTTCATGATAGGCTTCCCGTGGGACGACGAGAAGACGGTGGAGGACACGGCCGCGCTCGTAAGGGAGCTCGACTGCGATTTCATAGAAGTGCATATAGCGCTGCCGTTCGAGGGCACGGAACTCAACGACATATGCCGGGACCTCGGGCTCATCAAGGAGACGTCGGTAGGGTATAACTATTTTTCCAATCCGTACGGCGGCGGGACTCTGCATTTGAGCAGGGAGCGCCTGGTCGAACTCAGGAAAGATATCATAAAGAGGCAGTACCTGCGTCTGCCTTATATATTCCGCACGCTCACGAACTGCAGCTCTTTTTACGAATTCATGAACTATATAAGGTACGGTTTCAGGCTCTTGGGGAAGGTAGCGCGTTGAGGAAGATATCGCTTCCGGTATACGAAGCCTCGCGTTGCCGGCTGTACGCGCTGGGCAGGAACGCGATGTATGCCGCGTGCAGGGCATTTGGCCTGAAAGAGGGCGATGAGGTGTTGACGCCCGCGTTCGATTGCGACGGGTCATTGCAGCCGTTCAGGGCGCTCGGGCTTAAACTGAACTTCTACCGTTCCAACCCGTACACTTATGAGGCGGATACCGGCGATATTGAGTCGAGGATCGGGCCGGCAACGAAGATGGTCCACGTCATCAACCATTTCGGCATGCCCCAGCCGTGGGACAAGATTAATGGGATCTGCCGGGCAGCAAAGGTCCCGGTAATGGAGGACTGCGCGTATTCGCTGTTTTCGAATGGATTCGGAATGAACGGCGACGCCGCGATATTCTCGCTCAGGAAGAACCTGCCGATGGTAGACGGCGGAATGCTGCGAATGAACAACGATAAATACAGGCCGGGCAGCCAGGCAAGGCGCGCGCCTTTATTCTACGGGACGGAATCTGTAAACGTGCTGACATTGGTCAAATCGGCCACGGGTTATTATAAGGCGCCCGAAGGCCTCAGGCGCATCCTCAGGAAGGCAAACCCCGCGGTCGAGCCGCCTCCGCCGTTGTATTCCGAGAAGGAGAAGGGTTACCCCGAGTGGCCGCTGCGCGACCATACAGGCGAAGAGTTCAGCTGCGACTATGAAAGGCCTATCTCCTCGCTGGCGAGGTTCCAGCTGGAAGGCATTCCGGAAGGGTATTATAAAAAAGCCGTCGAGATGAAACGGCGCTATTATTCGGAGCTCGCGGGAAAGCTCACGGGATCTGACGGAATACGCGTTATCTGGCCGGAGCTTCCGGAAGGGATAGCACCTTTTTGCCTGTCCGTGCTTGTCTCCAGAGGCAGGGACCGTATCTTCGCGGAACTGAGGAAGAGATATGACGTGATGGCCTGGCCTACACTTTCCCGGGAAGTCATTGACCGGCTCGAGGAATACCCGGAAGTCGAGATACTCGGCAGGAAGATCCTGCAATTTAACCTGCCGGCCGACAAGATTATGAGGAGCGATTATTCCCGGTACATAGGACGGCTTGCGGATGATTTTAATGCGCTTATGAAAGGATAGATGGAATACCGCTGGATCGAGGATATAGAGGATTTCAGGAAGATAGCGGCAGAATGGGATTCGCTCGTTACTGCCGCCAGCGACCCCCAACCATTCCTGCTCTCCGATTTCATAATAACGTGGTGGAAGTACTTCGGGAAAGGCAAGAAGCTCAGGATATTCGTCATCGAAGAAGGCGGGAAGGTCAAGGGCGGGCTGCCGTTGTGCCTGAACAGGGGGTCAGCGAGGGAGGGTTTCGCGGATCTCCTGCATCACATAGGAGAGGTCGCGGCGAATTACACGGAACCGCTTTATTCGGACGGAGGGCCGGAGGTGTTCCCACTCCTTGCCCGCGCGCTTTCCGGAAGGAAGGACTGGGATGTCTTCTGCCTTACCGACATAAGGGAAGGCAGCCGGCTCCTGAAGGAGTTTAAGGGCGCCCCGCATCAGAAGGATTATTCGGCATTCCTCATAAGCGACCACAATAATTACGCGATCGACCTGGGCAAAGGGCTTGAAAATTACCTGTCGTCGTTATCACCGAAACTGAAGCGGGACCTTAAGTCGAAGCGTAAGCATATCACGCAGAAATATGGAGCAGTAACGCTCGAAATAGCGGTCGGAGAGAAAGAGATTGCCGCTAACGCCGCGCTTTACAAGAAGTTCTCAAGGGACGCGTTCGCCGCGAGGAACAGGAAGAGCACCTTCGAGAACGACAAATACGCGGATTTCTTCGCGGAATTCCTCGTCCTGATGGAAAAGGCCGGCCGTCTGGACGCGCACCTGCTCAAGGCAGGGAATGCGGTTCTCGCGATAAGCTTCGCGTACAGGTTCGGCAGGGGTTTCAATTGGGTCCTTACGGCGTTCGATTACGAGTATAAATATTACAGGCCGGGATATATCCTGATAGAGGAATTGATGAAGGAGATCTGCGCGAGGGGTGAGACGTATTATAACTGGTACGGGCACGGGCGTTTTTATAAGGACCAGCTCTGCAACCTTCTCGAGCCCCTGTATAAGGTGATGATAGTAAGGAAGACGATCAAGGGTTCGTCGTACATGCTTTCGCAAAAAGCGAAGAGCGCCGTCAAGTACCTGAAAGGGTTGGTTGAAGGTGCGAGATAACCCGGTTCGGAGGCGCTTGCGCAGGGATGACCATGCAGTAAGGCGCATAATCTCGCACGCAAAAAATACGCTTGCGGACAGGTCGCCGAAACTCGTAGTCATGACATACCACAGGGTATTGCCTGCCGTTGGGCAGAACCCGTTGAATACCGCCGTATCGGAGCGTGCCTTCATAAGGCAGGTCGAGGGCGTAGCGAGGAAGGCGGGAATAATATCATTGTCGGACGCGGCGGGCCAATGCATGAGCGGACACATTAAACGCGGCCTGCAGGCGGTGATAAGCTTTGACGACGGGTATTCGGATAACTACAGTACGGCATTCCCGCTGCTGAAAAGGATGGGCCTTCCGGCCATATTCTCCGTTTCGACCGCTTATATAAGCGCGGACGGCCCGTTATGGGATTCCGAGGTGATAGCGAGGATTATACGCGGGAATATATGCCGAATAAATACCGGGGGTTTCCTTATCGAGAGAGGAAGGGCGGAATCGGCGCGTTCATTCGCATTCAGGGCCTTCGACGAGCTGAAGTCGAAGGACTTCGCGGTGATAAGAAAGGCCCTTGAATTCCTCAGGGAAAAAGTACCGGGACCCTGCGCCGAAGAAGGCCGTTGCATGACATGGGACCAGGTGAAGGAGATCTCCGATGCCGGCATGGAGATAGGGTCGCATGCGGTAACCCACAGGTCCCTCGCGAGAATACCTTTCGAGGAAGCGGCCTCCGAGGTGAACGCAAGCAAGGCCGAGATAGAGAAGAGGACCGGCAGGCGTTGCGCCCATTTCGCGTTCCCGTTCGGAAGCGCGAGGGATTATAACGCCGGGCTTGTGGAATGCGTAAGGAACGCCGGATACGGAACGTGCCTTCTTAACATACACGGCTATAACAGGATGTCGGCGGGAGCGTTCGCGTTTAAGCGGAATATAATGGAAGAAGATACGGACGTGAGGTTCATACTTGGCTGAGAATATGGTCCCTGAAGTGGATGTGATAATCCTGAGCTATCTCGATTACGGGAGGCTGCAGAAATGCGCCGATTCCGTATTGGCGTCCACTTACCCGAACCTGAAGCTGGTCATAGCCGATAACGGATCGGGCCCGAACGTCATCGCGGCCGTCAGGCAGAAGTATTCCGGGAACCCTAAGGTGGCCATAATTGAGAACAGGGAGAACCTCGGTTATGCCGAGGGCAATAACGTCGCCTTGAGGGCGACCCGGGGAAAATACTGCGTAATACTTAATAACGACGCGATAGTCGACCGGAACTGGCTTGAGCCGATGGTCGAATATCTCGATAGGAACACTAAGGCGGCCGCATGCCAGCCTAAGATACTCGATATAAAAGACCCGCGCAGGTTCGAGCATTCCGGCGCGGCGGGCGGATACCTCGACAGGTACGGTTACCCGTTCATGAGGGGAAGGCTCTTCGACACGCTCGAGAACGACGACGGCCAGTATGACGACCATGCGTCGCTCGACTGGTGTTCCGGGACAGCGTTCATGGCCAAACGCGAAGCGCTCGAAAAGGTTGGTTTATTCGACCCTATATATTTCATGTACGGCGAGGAGAATGACCTCTGCTGGAGGTTGAAGCGCTGCGGGTATGATATCACGTTCGTGCCGAGGGCGAAGGTCTACCACGAAGGCATGGGTTCTATCGGGAGACGCCCGCTCTTCAAGCTTCACCTTAATTACAGGAATAACATAATCCTGCTGATGAAGAACTTCAGCTTGGTACAGCTTGTCGTAAGGCTTCCGGTAAGGATGGTGCTGGATACAGTGAACATCCTGTATTTTATCGTAAGTAAACCGATGAGTTTCAGGTTTGTCAGCATAATATGGGCCTATTGCGAACTGGCGCTTATGATGCCGCGAATAATCCGTGCGAGGATGCGCACGCAGAGCCTCTTCCGCGAGCTCGGAAGCGAAAACGCGCCGCAGTACCCGATGTACGGAATTAGCGTCGTATTCCAGTATTTCCTGCTGGGCAGGAAAAAGTTCAGCCAGTTGAAATTAAGGAGAGCGTAATATGAATACGGGCCTTTCCATCGTCGTCCCGACGTATAACGAAGAAGCGTCAATCGCGAAACTCCACGCGGGGATCAAGGAAGCCCTGCGAGGAAGGGTGAAATACGAGGTCATATTCGTCGATGACGGGAGCACCGATGGGACATACGGCATATTGGAAGGGTTGAACCGCGAGGACCCGGACGTAAAGGCCGTCAGGCTCTCGAGGAATTTCGGGC
Source organism: Candidatus Omnitrophota bacterium (assembly GCA_022709465.1). The sequence goes on from JAKLIT010000034.1 coordinate 11,664, forward strand.
ATGAGATAGCGACGTCAGCGGGGCTTAGGTACGCGTCGGGAGAGGCCGTAGTCGTCATGGACTCCGACCTCCAGCACCCTCCCGAGACGATAAATGAGCTGATGGCGAAATTGAAGGAAGGATATGATATCGTATTCGCGGTGAGGCGTAACAGGGAAGCGGGATCGGCGCTCAAGAAATTCTGCTCGAAGGCCTTCTACGGCGTATTGGGAAAGTTATCGGAGGTCAAACTGCCGGATGACGTGACGGATTTCATGATACTTAACAGGAAGGCTGCCGATGCGTTCCTTAAGTTGAAGGAGAAGAGCCGTTTCTTCAGGGCCATGGTATCATGGATGGGCTTCAGGACGGCATTCGTGCCGTTCGAGGAGGGAAGAAGGAGCGGCGGCAGCTCGAAATACGGCCTGAGGAAGCTCGCGGGCCTCTCGGTCGACGTCGTTACCGGCTACTCAATAAAACCGTTGGCGTTCGTAGCATGGGCAGGGTTCATCATATCGTCGGCAAGTTTCGTG
>JAKLIT010000035.1 GCA_022709465.1 Candidatus Omnitrophota bacterium
TATGACGGAGCGGTCTACGTGGACCAGTTTAGCGTGGTACCGGAACCTGCGAGCATGCTTCTTCTCGGCAGCGGTTTGGTAGGCATCCTTGGTTTCGCGAGAAGGAAGAAGGCTTAACAGGCAGTATAAACAAGGCAAGTATAAAATGGTAAAGGGGGTATTAAAGCTATGAGGAAAGTCGAAAAAGGCTTGCTCCCTCACCCGAAAATAGCTTTAAGCACCCCCTTTACCGTTGCGCGCGGCGCGCGGCGTGGCGCACAGCACGACGCGCGGCTTGGCGCAAAGCGCCAGGGCGTGGCCCTTATCATGACGGTCGGTATCCTCGCGCTCGTAACACTCCTCGGAACGTCCTTCGCTATAAATATGTCTGCTGATTATAAAGGCGCCAGGAACTCTGTCCAGGCCGTAAAGGCGAGGTATCTTGCGGAAGCCGGGATAAACAGGGCGGTCGCGGAGCTGCTTTACGGGGCGGAAGGTTTCACGAGCAACGCGATCGACTCTTCTACGGAAGCTTGGTCCGGGGCAAGCCCGTATTCGGCGAATATTGGAAGCGACAACAGCGGATATACCGTGACAGCCATATCCGATTGCGCGGGCCGCATCTTCATAAACGACGCGAACCCGAATCTCAGGAACATTCTCGGCAATCTTGCCGTGGCATGCGGGCTCGCGGCAGCCGACGGGCAGGCGATATTCGACAACCGCCCGGCGGGAGGGTATTCGTCGGCCGAAGAGGTAAAGATGGTACCCGGTTTTACGCAGGCAAAATACGACGCGATATCGGGCTCGATAACCGCCCATGCTTATGTAGACCCTGATGTCTCGGCCGCATCGCACCCGTACGCGGCGTCCCCCAGGGCGCCGGTCAACGTCAACACGGCCGGCAGGGAAGTCCTTATAGCGGTGCTTAGCGGCGTAAGCAACGGCGCCAATACCGTCAACTCCGCGGAAGCGGCGTCACTCGCGGACCATCTGATAAACGGCAGGCCGTATTCCACGTACGACCAGTTATGGGCGCGGCTCCTGACCGCGGAGACGCTCGGTTATATATCTGACGGGGACGCGGCAGTCGCCATGGCCAACGCGAACCCGAACACGGACATGATGGCCCTGAACCCGAATTTCTCCTGGCGGTATAAACACGTATCAAAAGGGAATCCCAACGACGTCTCGGGATACGACGCCAACGGCGTTCCGTATGCCGTCGACAAGACGTCGCTTTCCGTATATACGACGGAGTTCTCGTTCAACTCCGGCGGTTATTACGAGATAGAATCGTCCGGGATCGCGAGGAACGCGGCCGGCATGCAGAACGCGGTGAAGAAGATGAAGGCCTGCGTCAAGACATTCGATATATGGCGGCAGACCACCCAGGCGCAGTTCGCGGCGGGCACCTCCGGCAATGCAGAGCTCTATCCGGAGCCGCCGGCGGTCGCGGGAGCTGCATACGACGGCCAGGTGATGATAGCAAGGATGCGTTCGACTACGCCGGCGGCGGGCGTCCCGCATTTCCTTCATAAGATGGACGGCCTCGACGCGGACAGCGCCGGCGGAAGCGCGGCGAGGACCAGTTTCGCGTGGGTTCCGCTGAACCCGAACCTCGCCAGCGTGATAGACGCTTCCGACCCGGGCAACATATTCCCTGACGGGCTCTTCTTCCCGAGGGACGACGCGACGACGAATTACTGGTTCAGGCCGGAGGGGAACATCGATTCAGCGGACGGCACGCTCGAGATATGGTTCAAGCCGAACTGGCAGTACCATTACGCGACCTTCAACAACGCGTGGCATTCCGCGAAGGTCTTTGAGGCGCAGGACAGGGGCACAGGGGGAGGCGGGTCGAACTGGAGCAACGCCTCGATGGATATTTATATAGCCGCCGATGACGACACGATCCGCTGGAGGATAAACAACAAGAACGGCACGCAGTACACAATGCAGGCAAATATGCCGAATACGTGGAAGCCGGGGACATGGCACCATATCGCGATAACGTGGGATTACGAGGATTTCCTGAACGACCCCGCGCGCTCCCAGACATTCTATATCGACGGCGCGAGCGTAATGTCGTGGAACATAAAGGACGCGCCGAAACAATTCCTCGGCGATAACGGCCTCGAGTTCGGCTGCGACACGCCGTACCAGGAGCCGCCTAACGCGACCTACGGGGAGGTAAGGATATTCGCATCGAGCGGCGCGACATCGCCCGGTATGGACTACGCGGCCGGGGTATACTACGACGTGGGCGACGCGGAGTTCCTGTCTTCCTCCAATACGCTCGGAACCGTAAGGTTAGGGACCGTATCGTGGACCGAGCATACGGCGGATGCCGCGGGAAACCCCATCGTACCGGGCGCAGACCTGACCTTCGACATATTCGACGGCGCGGCATGGCTCGGTAACAGCACGGGCAGGTCTAACCCGGCGGGAAATCCCCTTGATGCGGTCACCTCCGGAGCCGGCGCCGTCCAGTACAGGGCATATTTCCTTGAGACGGGGAGCGGGCTCTTCGATACGCCGGTCCTCGATGATGTTACGATAACGTATTTCAGCAGGGCCGGGATACTTTATTGGAGGGAGATGTAAATGAAGCGCGCGCTCGTATTGCTCATAACGGCGTTATCCGCGGCCTTCGTATCCATTCCCGCCGCGGCGGAAGTGATAACTATCGTGCCCGCGCGCGATGTCGAGCTGAAGGCTGAGGGCTACGGCAGGACCGCTTCGTCGAAATACGAACTCAGCGTCACCGCCCAGGCGAAACGGCTCGAGAACGGAGACGCGGTGCTTGTCAGGTATAAGACGAACCTGCCGCGCATGACGGTGCTTTATATGTCGGTCCGCTCGCTCGACCAGGTGCTCGTCACGCGCAAGCAGACGGTCGAGGGCCCCGAGTTCGCGATAAGGTTCGGCCCGTTCGATAATAAGAAGTTCTCGCCGGGCATCTACGTGGTCGAAGTGGCGTGCCTTCCCGAACGGCAGGAGAGCGGCGCGGCCAGGCAGGAACTCTCCGGCACGGACAAGCTTGTCGCCTCGGCGGAGCTCAGGATAGGCAACCAGGAGGATTTCGAGGTCACGACCGGCAAGCGCAGGGCCGCGCTCACGGCTGAACTGAAGGAGCTCAGTTCGCTATACTCCGCCCTGAACGATGAATACGCCGCGCAGAAGAAAGAGTTCAACAAGGCGAAATGGGACGCGTTCTCGGAGGGTTTCCTTCCGCGCGTAAAGAAGGTCGCCGATCTCGACGCGGACTACCGGTCGAAGATGCTCGTGATGGATTACGCGGCCCAGGAGAACGTCAAGATGATGATAGTCGATACGCTTGGCAAGATCTGGATACGCTACACGGAACAGCTCTGCAAGGATAATGGCGTTGATTACAGCGCCCCCCCGTCGCCCGATAACAGGCCCGCGGATATGCTCAATACGGTGATGCGGGAGCTTCTCGTCAATTCGCTTGACTTTTATACGGCAGGAAATTAACATAAAACCATGCGCGGCCACAAGACCGTAAAAAAAATAGGGTGTCTTCTTTTGCCTTTGGCGGCCCTCCTCATTGTCTTCCTGCCGGGCTGCGCGAAAAAGACCGGTGAAAAAGAGATATTGATGTGGCTCGTCGGCTCGGAGAAGCAGGCCCAGAAGATAACCGAGCTCGGGCTTGATTTCTACAGGGAGACCGGCGTCAAAGTCAGCTGCGAGGCGATCTCGTGGGGCGAAGCGCACTCGAAATACCTGACCTCTGTTGTCGGCGAGGTGACCCCGGACATCGGGACTATGGGCCTCACGTGGGGGACGGAGTTCGGCAGCCTCGGCGCGATGGTGGACCTGCGCAAGGAGTACCCGGAAGAACTCGAACAGATATCCAAGAGCGTATTCCCCGGGCTGGCGGAATCGATCCGCTTCAACGACAGTGTCTTCGCGGTCCCGTTCGATATGAGCGAATACATCATGTTCTACAGGTCCGACCTGATAAAATCACCGCCGCGCACATGGAAAGACCTTACATCGCTGCTCTCGGAGCTTAACGCTTCCGGCAAGTCGATGATAATCGACTGGGGCGGCCTCGGGTGGATAGGTTATTGCCCTTACCTCTGGCAGAACGGCGGGGATTTTTATAATAAGGACAGGACCGCCGCCACTCTCGATACCGAGGAGGCCGCGGCCGCGATGAAGTTCTTCACCGACCTTTACAAGAAGTACCAGGTGCCCCTCGAGAACAAGCCCGTCGAACAGAGCTTCAGGGTAGGCGACCATCCCGTCTTCATATCGGGGAACTGGAAGATGAAGAGCCTCGCGGATGTCGCGCCGGAACTCGACGGCAAGTGGGCCATAGCGCCGCTTCCCGCCGGGCCTACCGGGAAGCGCACGGGGTTCATCGGGGGCAGGGTCATGGGCATATTCTCGATGTCGAAACTTAAGGACGAGTCCTGGGAGTTCATCAAATACCTCTCGAGGGCGGATATACAGGTCAAGCTTTACGAAGCGACGCTCGAATCACACGATACGTACCTGCCGCCGAACATGAAGACCTGGGACATGATGCCGATGGACGCATCCTTCAAGGGCCCGCTGAAGGAGCAGGCGATGGATTCCAAGGGCCCGCCGTCGGTGCTCGGCTGGGATGACAGCACGAGGTTTATCGATACCGCCATACAGCTTATAGTGCTCAAGGGCAAGGACGTGAAAGCTGCTCTCGCCGAAGCGGACAGGGAGCTCGACAGCAGGAGGAAGCATTGAACCGCGTCCTTAAGGAGATCAACAAGCAGAAGTCGGCGTATATGTTCATAGCGCCGTCGTTTTTGCTCTTTACGGTATTCCTTATCGTTCCGGTGTTCGCTTCGCTCTACTGGAGCTTTACCGAATACAATATACTGCAGCCGCCGAAGTTCGTCGGGTTCCAGAACTACGCTAACATACTCTTCCACGACCCGCGCTTCTGGAAGGCGATGACAAATACGGTCATATTCGTCGTAGGTACGGTGCCGACGAGCATAGCTATATCCCTGCTGCTTGCGATGGCGATAGACCAGAACATCAGGTTCAAGAACTGGTTCAAGACGTTCTTCTTCATACCGAGTATCACCTCGATCATCGCGATCTCGGTGATATGGAAATGGCTTTACGCGAGCGGGAAGTACGGGCTCTTCAACCATTTCCTGTCATCCGTAGGCATCCCGCCGGTCAACTGGCTCGGACTGGACTGGACGCTGCCCTCGATAATAATGATGAGCGTCTGGGGCGGGCTCGGGTATAACATGATACTCTTCATCGCGGGCCTGCAGGGCATACCGCAGGTCTTCTACGAGGCTGCGGAGGTCGACGGCGCGAGCGACTGGGACAAGTTCAGGAACGTGACGCTGCCGCTGTTGAGGCCGACGATGCTATTCGTCACGATAATGTCGATAATAAGCGCGTTCCAGGTCTTCGAGCAGGTCTATATAATGACGTATAACTCGGAGGGCGCGGTGGGGGGGACCCTCGACTGCGCGCTCACGATAGTCGCGTACCTCTACGAGACCGGCTTCCAGAGGTTCGCGATGGGATACGCGTCGGCGCTGGCATACCTTATCTTTTTCGTGCTTTTCATAGTCACGATAATCAACATGAAGATAGTCGAAAAGAAGATAGAGTACTGATATGGACATGAAAGATATTAAAAAATTCAACGGGGAAGAGGTGAGGCCCTCCAGCAAGGCGAGGCAGCAGCGTCTGCTCAAGACGTTCGTCTACATATTCCTCGCCATAGGGTCTTTCATAATGGTGGTGCCGTTCGTCTGGATGGTCGTGACCTCGTTCAAGCCGCTCGACGAGATAAATACGTACCCGCCGAGTTTCTTCATCAGGAAACCGACGTTCGCCGCCTATATCGAACTCTTCAGCATAATACCTATGGGCAGGTACTTCATGAATAGCCTCATAGTGACGTCCGCGATCACGCTCGCGAACATATTCTTCTGCTCGCTGGCCGGCTACGCTTTCGCGAAACACCGCTTCTTCGGCCGCGACAAGCTCTTCCTGCTCTTGGTCGGCTCGATGATGATACCGTGGCAGGTCAACCTGATACCGAGTTTCGTAATAATCAAGAAGTTCGGCTGGCTCAACTCGTTCTACGGCCTGATAATACCGGCGATGTCGGGTGCTTTCGGGATATTCCTAATGAGGCAGTTCATAATGAACATCCCGGACGACCTTATTGACGCGGCGAAGATAGACGGCTGCAGCGAATTCACGATATACAGGAGGGTGATCCTCCCGCTCATACAGCCGGCGCTCGCGTCCCTGGCGATATTCACGTTCATGGGCCAGTGGAACAACTTCGTATGGCCGCTCGTCGTGATATATTCCTCTAAAATGCGCACGATACCGCTCGCGCTCTCCGTCCTAAACGGGCAATTCGGCACCAACTTCGCGATGGTAATGGCGGGAGCCGTCATAGCGACGCTTCCGGTCCTTATAGTGTTCATAGCGTTCCAGAAGTACTTCATAAAAGGCATCGCGCTGACAGGGTTGAAGGCCTAGCGAGACCTGAGGGCATCGCTAATGGGCTGTTACCGATAACATTGACAAATCCCGCTCTATCGTGTAAACTTTATCGAAGGGCCAAAAAACCATGAAACGTTTCGAAAAGTCCAGCATAACGATAAAAGACATAGCCAAAAAGGCGGGCGTCGCGCACTCGACGGTCTCTCTTGTTATGAACGACCGCGAACACGTGTCGCCGAAGTTGCGCGAGAAGATCCTCAAGATCGCCAATGAGATGGGCTATATGCCGAACATGGTCGCGCGCAGCCTCATCAGCAAGAAATCCTCCACGGTCGGCGTCGTATTCCCCGAGAACCCGCACTTCTTTACGATAACATACTTCCTTATGATAATAGAAGGTATCCAGAACGCCTGCAAGAAGTACAATCGCGCGTTGATGTTCTTCTCGCTCGACCAGACGAAGGGCGAGTCGTATTACCAGATATCCCGCAAGTGGCTCATAGACCTCATGATAATAATGAACGTCGACTACACGAGGGACATCTCCAAGGATATCCAGGACCTTCGCGATAACGGCATATACTTCTCGTTCCTGACCAAGTACCTCGGCAAGGAGAAGGTAAATTCGGTCTGCGTCGATAACTACGAAGGCGTGAGGCTCGCGCTCGAATACCTGGCCTCGCAGGGCCATAAACGGATAGGTTTCATCGCCGGCAACCCGAACTCGGCAGACGGCCCGGAGAGGTTCCAGGCGTATAAGGCGCTCTCCAGGAAATTCGGGTTCGAACAGGACGAAGAGCTCATAGCGCAGGGCGATTTCACTTTCGAGAGCGGTGAACGCGAGATGCCCAAGCTCCTCGGCCTCAAGAAGCGCCCGACCGCGGTCTTCGCAGCAAGCGATTATATGGCTATAGGAGCGATGCGTGTGATAAAGGAGCAGGGCCTCTCGATACCTAAAGATATCGCCGTCATGGGATTTGACAATACTCTTGAGGCGGCATACGTGGAGCCGGCCCTTACAACGGTAAGGCAGCCGCTGCAGGAGATGGGAGAGAAGGCCGTAGACCTCGCGATACGCTCGATGAACGACGAGAATTTTGAACCCCAGACACTTGCCATAAAACCGGAACTCATAAAGAGACAATCATGCTAATAAAGCGCCTCAATTCCCTGATGTATTATGCCCTTTTCATTTCGGCGGTGCTCACCGCGCCCGCTTTTGCGCAAGGCGCCGGGGATGCTACGCAGGGGCCGACCTTCGAGGTAAAGCAAGTCGACGGCGTCAATGTTCCGTTCCAGAATGGCATCCCTTTCCCGTCGTGGGAGAGGCAGGAGCGCGCGTATGTCGAACTCAACGGGAATTGGAAGTCGCAGAGGCAGAAAGCCGACCATAAGCTTACGCTGTATAAGAGGACGCCGGATAATATCACGCTCGTCGAGAAGGAAGGCGGCGGAAGGCACGGCGCCGGATACGACGATTCCGCGTGGAATGATAAAGCGATACCCGGCGTCGAGAACCCGGCCCCGGACAGGTATATGGACGGCGCGTGGTACAGGCGGCATTTCATCGTCCCCGCGGACGCGGCGGGCAAATATGTAAAGCTGATGTTCGAGGCCGCGAACTATTTCACGGACGTCTGGGTCAACGGCAAATGGGTAGGGTGCCATGAAGGCGGATATACGCCGTTCGCGTTCGATGTCAGCCCCTACCTCACTTACGGCAAAGACAATGTCGTTGCCGTAAGGGTCGATAATATACCGTGGATCCCCAACGGTGATTCCTCGAAGGAAGCGCAGGCGACCAACGACCATAACATAATCCCGTATGCTACCGGCGACTGGTGGAATTACGGAGGCATAACGAGGAGCGTATATCTAGAGATATCTCCCGCCGTATCGGTCGTGCGCGCGGATGTCCGCTCTAAACCGTCGGGAGAGAAAGATTCCGAGCTGGCCGTCGAAGCTGTCGTGTATAACCGCAGCGGTGAGGAGGTCACGGCAACCGCAGGGCTCAGGGTCCTGTCGACGAACATAAAAGACAAGAATATCGGCGAGCCCTCGGCCAAGAAAGTGGCCTCGGGCAAAACGATGCCGGTCCAGGGCGAGGCGTCGAAAGAGATAACGCTGAAACCGGGCGAAGTGCGCGCAATAAGCTTCTCGCTGAAGTCGGGCGCGCTGAAGTACTGGTCGCCGGAGTCGCCGGAACTCTACGTCCTTCAGGTCACCCTCGGCGATAAGAAGAAGAAATTCGACGAACTATATACGCAATTCGGCGTCAGGGAGATCCGCGCGGAAAAGGACAGCCCGAAAGTCCTGCTCAACGGCAAAGAGGTATTCCTGCGCGGCATAGCCAGGCACGAGGCGTTCTACGGCGAGCCCGGGCCGGGCGAGTTCGGGACCCCGCGTATCATAGAGGATTTCAAGTTGATAAAGGAAGCGAACGCGAATTTCGTAAGGACCGCGCATTACCCTAACGAACAGAATACGTATTCCATAGCCGACAGGATGGGCTTGCTCGTATGGGAAGAGATACCGGTATTCTGGTTCGGCGGGCCGGAGTTCGTGATCCAGAAAAAAGAACGCGGCATCGCGAGGCAGATGTGGCTGGAGATGATATACCGCGATTATAACAGGCCGTCCGTGATAATCTGGAGCACCTGCAACGAGTGCAGCTGGCAGAAGGAGAGGGCCGAGTTCATAAAAGACCTGAGGGATAACGCGCAAAAAGTGGACGGCACCCGTCTCGTCGCGCAGTCGGCCTCCGGAAGCGACCCGACGGACCCGACCCAGAAGGAATGCGACATTATCGGGTTCACTACCTATTACGGCATATTCTACGGAAGCTCCTATTATTCGGATACGAAGGAAGCGCTCGAGAAGACGCGCAAGGCGTTTCCCGGGAAGCCGGTGATATCCACCGAATACGGCATCTGGTCCGCATACGGCGATACGCCGCAGGAGAAGGTCCAGATAGAGGTCGCTAAGGATACGTTCGCGGCGTTCACCGAACTCCCGTATGTCACAGGCGCAGCGTGGTGGACGATAGCGGATTGGCATACGATGATAAACGAGCCGCAGCATATGGGCCTGCTGACGATAGACAGGAAATTACAGAAGCCGGTATATTTCCAGGTGCAGCGCCAGTACGCGATGTTGCTCGGAGACCTTTCGGTCGGCCTGAAAGAGCCGAAAGACGAGGAGACCGTAAAGGGCAGGATCAGGATATCCGCCGAGATGTCCGGCAAGGAGAAGCCGGAGTTCGTCGACCTTATCGTGGAAGGAAAACAGCTCGGCCGGCTCTCGCAGAAGAAAGGCGTATACCAGATGGAGTTCGATACCGCTAAGGTTGAAGACGGTACGCGGACCCTCATAGTACGCGCTAAGAGCAAGAAAGGGTATTTCATTTCGGATTTCGTCAGGGTCAATGTCGATAATACCGACGAACCGCCTCTCCTCGGCATAACGCTCAAAGACGGCGACTATGTGATGGGTAAGGTACTGCTTGCCGTGTCGGCGTCGGACGACAGGGGCGCCCCTGAGGTAACCTATACGATCGACGGCGCGGAGCCGGTAAAGATGCCGAGCAGTGTTGAGGGTTCGTACCAGGCCGAATGGGACGCTTCGCAACTGGCCGACGGGTCAGAGCACGAGATTATCTTCACGGCGACCGATTCGGGCGGGCAGTCCGCGCAACAGAAGGCCAGGGTAAAGGTTGACGGCAAACCGGGCAAATACGTCGACCTGCCGTATGACCACGACTGGATATCGGAGAACGGCAGGTATACGGACGGGACCGGCTGGGATTACGCCGCCGAGGACCTGCCGGCATCCGGTTCGGAGTTCATATATAACGGGAAGTACAGGGCTAAATTCAGGTTCGGGGACAAGTCCGAAGGCGCCAAGAATACCGTAGAGTGCGGAAAACAGAAGATAACTTTCGCGCCCGGTTATTACGGCAAGGTCTATATACTTGCAGCGATGCATGACGGAGGCGCGAAGGTCCCGTTCCTGCTGGATTATACGGACGGGACCCAGGAGAAGGCCTTTGTAGGCTTTTCCGACTGGTGGGGCGCCAACGCGGTCTTCGGGGAAGACGTAGCGATAAAGACATCCCACCACCATGAGGCGAGCGGCGAACGCAAGCCGGGTTCGGGGATATATATGCAGGCGATAGAGCCGGACAGCAAGAAGGTGCTTTCGTCGATAACGCTGCCGTCCGAGCCGAAATTGCACATCTTCGCGATGACGCTCGAAGGCGAAGTGTCGAATGACGCGATACCGGAGCCGTTGATCATCGCGCCGCAGGCCAACTCTTCCGTAGGCGATACCGTGAAGGTAGAGGCCGAGGATAAAGAGGACGACATCGCGAAGGTCGAGTATTCGGTCGACTCCGGCGGCTGGATGCCCATGAAGAATGACGGCGGAGGCCGCTATTGGGCGCAATGGGATACGGCAAGCCTCCAGGGGATCAACCACACCGTTGCCGTAAAGGCGACGGACAAGATAGGCCAGATAAATACGAAATCCGTCGAGGTCAGGGTAGTCAACAAGGTAACGATAATATTCCCGTTCGAGGGCGCTAGCATATACAAGAACGCGACGCTCATGGTCGAACCGAGGGCGAACCGGGAGGTCGAGAAGATAGAGTATTCCGTGGATAACGCGGAGTTCACGCAGTTGTCGGCATCCGGCATGGGCCTCTATACCGCCGAATGGAATACGGAAGGTTATAAGGCGGGATCCGGCCATGTGCTCATAGTCAGGGAGTACGAAAAAGGCGGCGGCGTAACGATAGATACGGTCAAGGTCACCGCGGACTCGATAAAGGTCATGATAGCCGAACCGCTTAAAGGCCATTCGATCAAGGTAGATAAGAGCATCCGCGACTGGAAAGGCGAGGCCCCGGCGCAGGATAATACGGCCACGGTCAACAACGGGGAATTCATCTGGAAGGACGAGAAGGACGACGACACGGGCAACGGCCATTATACGTATCCGACGAACAAGGCCGTCAGCAGGGGCTCCGACCTGAGGGAGTTCAGGATCACGTGGGATGACGAGAACCTCTATATGCTCATAAAATGCGACAGACCCGGTGATTTCTGGGCGCCCTACAGGGTGATCGGTATAGACACCGACGGCGCAAAGGGCGGGAAGGGCGGCTCGAAAGTCCTCGCGTACGGCGACATGGATGACGTAAGCCCCGACAGGGGTTGCTACGGCGAGATAAAAGTCGCGCCGGAACTCGCGTGCGAATTTACGGTGGGAATATTCAATTCATATAAGGGCAGGATATGGGGGGCGGACGGCAAGCTCATAGCGAGCAAGGAAGCCAAGCCGGACGACACCCCGGGATTCATGGTCGATGATTACGGCTGGAGCTCGGTCGAAGTAGCGATACCGTGGAAGGTTCTCGGCGGCTCACCCCCGTACGGCCAGACATGGAGGTTCGTCGTCGGCATCGGCCAGCAGGATAACGACGTATTCAGGGAGATAGAAAAGGATGCTTCC
>JAKLIT010000036.1 GCA_022709465.1 Candidatus Omnitrophota bacterium
GCTGCGCGAGCGAAAGGTCTTTTATGTCTTCTTTCTTCTCCGCCATCATCACTCCACTTTGAACGACCTGTTTGCCACGGCGACGTTCCCGTACCCGTCGTTCACGATCAGATACACCCTGTATAACCCTTTCTTGCCAGGAGCCTTCATGCGAAAAACAGTGCCCTCGCATATGAATTCCACCGGCACTTCCTTGTTCACGTAATACGCGAGCACGCCTTCCTTCGCCGTCGAGACGAGGAATTGGTAATCGAGCGGGTTGCTGTCGTTATCCGACGCTTCCGCGGTTATATCCACCATCTCTCCGGGCGCTATGCCTTTCACCTTGCCAAGCTTGAAGGCCGTGATCCTGGGAGGAAGGTTCGACGGTTTGCTTCCCGTATATATCTTATAGACCTCCCAGAACGCTCCGCGCTTGTATAGTTTGTAATTTATATTCCACCAGGTAAGTGATTCCTGCGTCGTCTCGCCGAGATGGAATACAAAACCGCCGATGTTATAACCCTTGAACCCGATTATATCGTTCGTCATGTTCCTGTATAAAGCCGCCTTGCCCTGGTCCGGCTCGTCCTGCGACGCCCCGTTCTGGTCCTTCTTCACGTCCCATGGGCCGTGCGGGCCGTATTCGGTCACACAATATGGTATGTTAAGCCCGGACTTGTCCCACTTGCCGTGCGACATCCGGACACTGCCGTAGATGTTCATCCCGAAGATGTCCAAATTCGGTACATATTTTATGATATACGGCAGCGCGGTAGTATCGGCTGACGTGTATATTACGGGATGGTCCGGGTCCAGCTTATGCACGAGCTGGACCATCTCCTCGAGGAACTTCGAGAGCTCTATCCGCTGCTCTTCATCCTTCGTGAAGAATATCGCCTCGTTGCCGATGTTCCACATCAGCAAGGCGGGGTGGCCCTTGAACTTATTTACATAGCCCTCTATCTCTTTCTTCTTCTGCTTCTTGAGGTCGTTATCGCCGATATACGTGTATTTGCCGTCGTTCTCCGCGTAATTAAGCCAGATGCCGGCGTCCACCATAAGCCCATACTTCTGCGCGGCGTCGAAATACTCCTGCGTCCCCTGGTCGGTACCCCACGTGCGCACGGCATTCGCGCCGAGCTCCTGGGCGAGCTTCATATAATCCTCGCCGCCTTTGCCCTGCATGCTCCCGAGCCCCGCGCCTTTTATGTAAAAGGGCTTGCCGTTGACCTCGAGCGCCCAACTGCCTTTCTGCCCGGTTATCTTGACGACGCTTCCCTGGTGTTCCTGCCCGGAAGCGCAAATCGGTGAAACGGCCGCCGATAACAACATCACGATGGCAAATGCAAGGTGTCGTTTATGCATTGTATTATCGCCTTTCCGTTTTTGTAAGATACCTTGTTTATGCTGCAATTGTCTATCCTGACCGTTTTGAAGAACCTGTCGAAATCCATCTTCATGACCAGCGAGAAATACGCCGCTATGACGCCCCAATGCGCGACGATGCAGACGTCATGCGAAGCGCCGCCTTTTCCTATGATCGACCTGAACACGCGCCTGACCCTCGCAGTGAAATTAGCGACGCCTTCCCATCCGGGTATCCTCGCCTTCGAAGGCGCCTTTTTCCATGCCGCATATGACTTCGGGAAGCGTTTCTTGACCTCGTCTATCGTCATGCCCTGCCACGCTCCGAGTATCATCTCTTCCAGCTCCGGCATCAGCACGAGTTTCGCGCGGGACGCATCAGCTATTATCTTCGCCGTCTGCGCCGCGCGTTTCAGGTCGCTCGAATAGACGGTCTTTATGCCTTCCCTCCTAAGGCGTTTAGCCGCGGCTGCGGCCTGCTTCCTGCCGGCCGCGCTGAGGCCGGGATCTTCCCTCCCCTGGACCCTCTGTTCCCTGTTCCATACCGATTCGCCGTGCCTTATTATGAATATATTCATTTTATTAGAGTGAAAGTGCGCCTGTGTATTGGTGAGGGGCCGAACGCCCTTAAAGCGCTGAAATGACGGGCTGTTCCGTATCCCTTGTGCCTGCCGAACCCGTACTCCGGGTAAAGGCCGTCGTAATATGACATTATGAAATCCCTTGTGACTTTTGCGATTATCGAAGCGCAGGCGATAGAAAGGGAATGTGCTTCCCCGTTAATGATCAGTGTCTTCGGGCACCTGATGCCCGGCGGCGTGGAGATGCCGTCGATAAGGAGGTGGTCGGGCCTTGCGCGTAGGTCCAGGACTGCCATCCTCATCGCTTTGAGGGTGGCCTTGAGGATGTTTATGCTATCTATCTCTTTTTCGCCTACTATCCCTATGCCTACGTGCGCTTTGCCCATTATCTCCGCGTATGCCCTTTCGCGGGAAGGCCCCGTAAGCTTCTTGGAGTCGGCTATCCTGTTACTGAAACTGAACTCTTTCAATATCACTGCGGCGGCGACGACCGGCCCGGCTAACGGGCCGCGGCCGGCTTCATCTATGCCCGCGATATTTCTCTTTCCCTGCCTTATAAGCTTTCTCTCATGATACAACATCAGCCTTCTTGCCGACGTTCTTACGCATGTAATAGAGCTTCGCCCTCTTCGGCTTCGAGGACTTTACGACCGTTACCTTGTCTATCGAAGGCGAATGGAGAGGGAAAGTCCTCTCTATGCCCTCGCCGTATGATACGCGGCGGACCGTGAAAGATGACGAGACACCCGAGCCCCTCTTCTTTATCACGACGCCCTCGAACATCTGGATACGGAACTTGTCTTCTTCCTTGATCTTGACCGCGACCTTAACGGTATCGCCCACCCTGAACGCAGGGATCTCCTTCTTCTCATAACCTTTTTCTATGACCGCTAACTTACCCATCATCTCTTCTCCTTATGTATCCCGCTCCTGCGGGATTTAGCCCCAAGTGCGGGGATCAACATATCAGGGCGCATCTTCTTCGTCCTTTTCAGCGCCATCTCTCTTCGCCATGCATCTATCTTTTTATGGTCTCCCGACAGCAGTACCTTCGGGACCTTCAAACCCCTGAAATCAGCCGGCCTCGTGTAATGCGGGTATTCGAGCAGGCCCGCGGAAAACGATTCGAACTCCAGCGATTCCTTGTCCCCTACGACCCCCGGCAGGAGCCGCACCACACAATCCACCAGCGCCATCGCCGGTATCTCTCCGCCCGTAAGAACGAAATCCCCGAGCGATATCTCATCGGTGACGCATTTGCTCCTGAACCTCTCGTCTATGCCCTCATAATGCCCGCAGACGACTATAATATGACGCGCCTTAGCCAGCTTCCTGGCGGACGCCTGGTCGAGCCTCCTGCCCTGCGGCGTCATCAAAACTATACGCGCGGCCCTGCTGCGCAGCGCATCTACGGCATCGAACAGCGGCTGCGGCTTTATGACCATGCCCGGCCCGCCGCCGAACGGCTTGTCGTCTACCTTACGGTGCTTGTCGTCGGTCCAGTCGCGCAGGTTATGCACGCGGATATCCGCTTTCCCGCCTTTCCTCGCGCGCTTTATTATCGATTCCTCGAGCGCGCCCTCGAACATGCCGGGAAAGAGGGTCAGGATATCTATCCGCATATCAGATAATGCCGGATTTTTTCAGTATATGCGACACTGTCGAGGAAGGTTTCGCGCCGACTTTTATCCAGTGCAGTATCCTCTCCTTCTTCAGGTTGCCGTATGCCGGCTTCTTGGTCGGATCGTAGAACCCGAGTTCCTCTATCGCTTTCATATCACGTCCCCTGTGAGAATCGATGACGATGATCCTCTGGTTGGGCGACTTCTTCGTCCCTAACCTCTTCAACCTTATTACCGCTGCCATTAACTACTCCTCCTTTTCTCTTCTGATATTGGCTCCCACGTCAGACAGTTTGAGTTCTATCCTATCATAACCCCTGTCTAAATGGTAGACCCTTGATACGTCGGTCCTCCCCTTCGCGGCCATGCCGGCAAGCACCAACGCTGCCGATGCGCGAAGGTCCGACGCCATAACCGGGGCTCCGCTGAGCTGTTTTATGCCCTTGACTATCGCGGAATCGCCTTCCAGTTTTATCTGCGCGCCCATCCTCGCAAGTTCGCTGACATGCATATACCTGTCAGGATATATCTTCTCCGTTATCACGCTTATGCCGTTTATCACGGACACGAGCGACATCATCTGCGCCTGCAGGTCCGTCGGGAAACCCGGGTACGGAAGCGTAGTTATGTCCACGGGCTTCAGCTGCCTCGTGACGCGCACCCTTATGTCCTTGCCGTGCCTCGTAATGGTCACACCGACGTCGAGCAGCTTATCCACGAGCGCGCCGAGGTGGTCGAACCTCGCTCCTTTGATCAGCAGGTCGCCTTTCGTTATAGCGGCAGCTATCATGAAAGTCCCGGCCTCTATCCTGTCGGGAATCACTTCGTATTCCGCGCCGCCGAGACGCCTTACGCCCTCGATCTCGAGCAAAGGTGTCCCCGCTCCCTTGATCTTCGCGCCCATCTTTACGAGGAAATCCGCCAGGTCCACGACCTCCGGCTCGCAGGCGGCATTTTCTATGACCGTCCTGCCTTTCGCGAGCGTGGCCGCCATCATGACGTTGTCCGTCGCGAGCACCGACGAACCGAACGCGCCGCCGAGGAATATATGCGCGCCCTTCAACTGTTTCGCCTGCGCTATGACATACCCGTGTTCTATCCTTATCTCGGCACCGAGCGCCTTTATGCCTTTAAGGTGCAGGTCCACTGGCCTGTTGCCTATGGCGCAGCCGCCCGGGTACGAGACCTGCGCTATCCTGTGCTTCGCCAGAATTGGCCCGAGCACGCAGAACGACGCGCGCATCTCCTTGACGTATTTATACGGCGCTATATGGTTCCTGTATCCCTTCGGCTCTATTTCGGCGCGGCCGCCCTCGAAATGGACCCTGACGCCGAGGTTACGCAATATCTTGACCATCGTATTGACGTCACGGAGCGGCGGCACCCTCTTTATCACGCACTTCTCGTCCGTCAGCAGCGTGGCCGCCATTATCGGCAGCGCGGAGTTCTTCGCGCCGCTCACTTCGACCTCGCCCTTTAATCTCGTGGGCCCCTCGATGACTATCTTATCCATACGGGTTTAGCGCCTCTTTGCTATCACTATCCTGTCTATATCGTTGTAATCCTTTATGACCTCGACGTGCGAATAGGAGCCGCACTCCGATATTATCCCCTTCACGGCACCGGACTGCCCATAACCTATCTCGAGCGCGAGGAAGCCTCCGCGCCTGAGCCTGCCCGCAGCTTCCGGTATTATCTTCGCGTAGAGATCCAGGCCCTTTGGCCCTCCGTCAAGCGCAAGCCGCGGCTCACTCTTGACCTCCAGCGGCAGCGAATCGTAATCCTCACTGGGTATATACGGCGGGTTGGATACTATGATATCGAACCTGCCCTTAGCCGGGATCCCCTTAAAAAGGTCGGAATGCACGAACTCTATCCCCTCGAATATCCCGTTAGCCGAGGAATTCCCGCGCGCCACTTCCAGGGCTTCCTCGGAGACATCGGAAGCCATTATTTTACAGGACGGGCTCAATTTTGTCAAACTGACAGCTATCGCACCCGAACCGGTGCCGAGGTCCAGGATGCGCGGCTTTTCGATGCCTTCCCTCTCGATAAGCGTGAGTATCCTCTCGACTAGGATCTCAGTCTCCGGCCTCGGTATCAGCACCGAACTGTTTACGTCGAACTCGAATCCCATGAACTCCGCAAGCCCCGTTATGTACTGGACCGGTATGCCGCGCGCGTAGGAATCGAGCGCCTCATGGAAGGCTTCTATCTTCTCGTCGTCGGCCTCATAATCCCCGGTATATAATTGCGCGCGGTCGCAATTGAACGCCCAGCACGCAAGCTGCTCAAGTGAATCCATATTTATTTCGCCTCTTTAAGCTTCAGGTCCTTCTCCTGCTTCAGAAGTTCCATTATTACCTCCTCGAGGTCGCCTTCGAGCACGTTCTCGAGGTTATGCACCGTAAGGCCTATCCTGTGGTCGGTCACGCGCCTGTCCGGGTAATTATACGTCCGTATCTTCTCGCTGCGTTCCCCGGTGCCTATCTGCGTCTTGCGTTCCCTCGCAATCTTGGCGTGCTGTTCGCTTACGGCCTTATCGAGCAGGCGCGCGCGAAGCACCTTCATCGCCTTGTTCTTGTTCTTCAGCTGCGAGCGCTCGTCCTGGCACTGCACGACGATGCCGGTAGGCACGTGCGTTATCCTGACAGCAGAATCGGCCGTATTGACCGATTGCCCTCCGGCGCCCGAGGACCTGAAGACATCGACCCTGAGGTCCTTCGTGTCTATCTTTATGTCGACATCTTCCGCTTCGGGAAGTACCGCGACCGATACCGTCGACGTATGTATCCTGCCTGACGCTTCCGTGGCCGGGACCCTCTGCACCCTGTGGACACCCGACTCGAATTTCATCTTGCGGTAGACGCCGTTGCCGTTTATGCCGAAGACGACTTCCTTGAAACCGCCGGCCTCCGATATGCTTGAGCTTAGCATCTCGACGGACCAGCCCTGGCCCGCGGCGTATTTCGAATACATCCTGAAGAGGTCCGCGGCGAAAAGCGAAGCCTCCTGGCCGCCGGTACCGGCACGTATCTCGACGATAATGTTCTTGTCGGCGTCGGGATCGTCCTCAAGGAGCATCTCCTCGATCTCCTTCTCGAGGGCCGGCATCTTCTTCCTCAGGCCCAGCAGCTCTTCCTTCGCGAGTTCCGCGAAATCGGCGTCGTGCGATTTCTTCGCGAGGACGCCTTCAAGCTCCTCGACCTCGGAACCCGCCTTCTTGTATTCCTTGTACTTCGAAACGATGCCGCGCAGCGACGCGAGCTCCTTCGTGAATTTTTGGTACGAGGATGAATCGGATATCACCTTCGGGTCTGTGATAAGCCGTTCAAGCTCCTCGTAACGCCTGAGCCTTGTCTCTAACGCCTCGAACATCAACATCGGATGCCGTTACTTCTTCCCGTATTTTTTCTTGAACTTCTCGACCCTGCCGGCGGTATCCATGATCTTCGTCGTACCGGTAAAGAACGGGTGGCACTTCGAGCAGATCTCGACCTTGATGTTCGGCTTCACCGAACGCGTATGTATCACTTCGCCGCATGCGCAGGTTATCGTCGTCGGTTCGTACTTCGGATGGATCTTCTCCTTCATCTTACTCTCCTTTTTTTCGTGTTGTTATTTCTGCTGCATGTTCATTAGGAATTCGGCGTTCGTCTTGGTCTTGCTCAACCTGTCTACGAGCAGCTCCATCGCCTCGTCCGAATTCATCTCATTGAGCACCTTCCTGAGTATCCATATGCGCTTCAGCTCATCCTCTTTCAGCAACAGGTCTTCCTTCCTCGTATTCGACCGTTTTATGTCGATGGCGGGGTAGATCCTCTTCTGGAACATGTTCCTGTCGAGCTGGAGTTCCATGTTGCCGGTGCCCTTGAACTCCTCGAAGATGACCTCGTCCATGCGGCTGCCCGTATCCACGAGTGCCGTCGCGATTATCGTCAGCGAACCGCCTTCCTCGACCGCCCTCGCCGCCCCGAAGAACCTCTTCGGCTTGTGAAGCGCGCTCGAGTCGACGCCGCCGGAAAGTATCTTTCCGCTGTGCGGGGCGACCGTATTGTAGGCGCGCGCGAGTCGCGTTATCGAGTCGAGCAGGACGACGACGTCCTTCTTGTTCTCGACGAGCCTCTTCGCCTTCTCGAGGACTATCTCGGCGACCTGTATATGCCTTTCTGCTGGCTCATCGAACGTGGAACTTACAACCTCGCCCTTGACCGAACGCTGCATATCGGTGACTTCCTCGGGGCGTTCGTCGATAAGCAGGACTATCAGGACAACGTCCGGATAGTTCTTCATTATCGAGTTCGAGATCTTCTGCAGAAGTATCGTTTTGCCGCTGTAGGGCTGCGCGACGATAAGGCCCCTCTGCCCTTTCCCGATCGGCGTTAGCATATCCATGATCCTCATGGATATCTCGCCGGGTTCGGTCTCGAGCACATACCTCTCGTTCGCGTAAAGCGGCGTCAAATTGTCGAACAATGTCCTCTCCTTCATCGATTCCGGGTGTTCCATGTTTACGACCTCTACCTTCAACAGCGCAAAATAGCGCTCGCCTTCCTTCGGCGGGCGTATCTGTCCGCTGACGGTATCGCCGGTCCTTAGGTCGAACCTGCGTATCTGGCTCGGCGACACGTAGATGTCGTCTGGCGACGGCAGGTAATTGTAGTTTGACGAACGCAGGAACCCGAACCCGTCCGGTAGTATCTCAAGCACTCCCTCACCGAACATGAACCCTTCCTTCTCGGCCTGCGCCTGAAGTATCTTAAATATAAGGTCCTGCTTCTTAAGCCCGCTGATGGAATTCACGCCAAGGTCCTTCGAGGCCTTGGTGAGCTCCTGTATCGTCATCTTCTTGAGTTTCGCGATATTTAACACCGGGCCGGACGACTCCTTGGGCTCGGTTTCTTTCGCCTCTTTGCCTGCCTGTTTTCCGTTCGTCTCTTCACCGCTACTTTTCATTCCATTCCTCCTCTTCCATGAACACTTTAAAAGTTCCTCCCTCTTTTTGAGCCAATGCTAACGCCTCTACCGCGCATCCCAGCAGCTCCTCCCCCGAGAAAGCGAACGAGAAATAATGCGCTATCCCGATGGATGCCGAGACCTTCAGTTTCGCGGAGGCGAGATCGAGCGACCTTAGCGCCTCCAGTATCCGGGCGCTTCGCTGCTTCGCTTCTTTCAGCGTGACACCGCGCAGCAACACAAGGAACTCGTCACCGCCGAACCTCGCGAGCAGGTCGCGTCCCGTTATGTTGTCCCCGATCGTCCGTGATACCGCCGCGAGGAGATCATCGCCGGTGTTCCTGCCGTACCAGCGGTTCACCCTTTCAAGGTTATCTATGTCAATCAGGAGCAGCACGACGGATGGAAGCAGCCTTTTATCCTTGGAGCCGGATATCTCCCCGTCAAGTATCCCGAGGATATCCTCGATCTTGTTAGGGCAGTTTACGCTCCCGCCAGCTTCTTCCATATGGCCCTTACCTGTTTCTCCGTCGACACCAAGCTCCCGCCGTTATCGATTATAAAATCCGCCGTCTTTACCTTCCGGCCCAGGGGCATCTGCGCCCTTATCCTCTTGATTATCTGTGCACGACTGAGGCCGAACTTCCTGCATGCCCTTGTTATCTGCACCTCCCTCGGTGCAGAAACCACTATAAGCTTGTCTATGTACTTGCGCCCTCCGGTCTCGAGGAGGAGCGGGACATCGAGGACAACCACGGCCTCACTGTCGGCCCTCCTTGTCCTGTTGACCACCGCGCGCATCCGTTTGTAGACCTCCGGGTGCACTATCGCGCACAGTTTCCTGAGCTTTTCTTTATCCGAGAAGACCTCAGAGCCGAGGGCCTGCCTGTCAATATATCCGTCGTGGCGCAATATCTTCCTTCCGAAACGCGCGACTATCTTCTTCCATGCCGGATTCCCGGGCTCCATAGCGCGGTGGGCGGTATCGTCGGCATCGACCACCGTCGCGCCGAGACGGCGCAGCATTTTTGCCACCGTCGTCTTGCCCGTCCCTATACTGCCGGTAACACCGATTATGAGCATCCGCTTTACTTCTTCCCGTATAATTCCAGGTATTCTTTTGCCGACTTATCCCATGAAAAATCGCATCTCTTGGCGTTTGAGACAAGTTTCGCCCAGAGCTTCTTTTGCTTGTAGACGCCTATGGCGCGTTTCACGGCGTCGAAGAGCTCCCATGCGTCATAGTTACCGAATAGGAAGCCGTTGCCCAAACCCGTCCTCGTGTCAAATTCCTTTATCGTATCGGCGAGGCCGCCGGTATTCCTGACCACCGGTATTGTGCCGTACCTGAGCGATATGATCTGCCCGAGGCCGCACGGCTCATACCTCGACGGCATAAGGAACATGTCGCATCCCGCGTATATCTTCTTCGCGAGCGCTTCGTCGAATTTCAGGTTGATCGACGCCTTGTGCGGTATCCTCCTGCTTATATCCTCAAAGAGCCGGTGGTATTTCTCCTCTCCCGTCCCGAGCAGTATGAACTGCACGTCGAGATCCAGCATCTGATTGATCATCTGCGCTATAAGGTCGAGGCCTTTCTGGTCCGCGAGCCTCGATATCACGCCTATAAGCGGCATATCGGCGTTCTGTTCGAGCCCGCTCTCTTTCTGGAGAAGCGCCTTGTCCTTGCGCTTTCCCGCCGGCCCCGGAACCCACTCCCCGTAATCTATCCCGTTGAGTATCCCGAACAACGAATCGCTTCGTTCCCTAAGCAGCGGATCAAGCCCGTAGCCGAACTCCGCCTGCTGTATCTCCCTGGCGTATGTCGGCGATACTGTAGTAATAAGGTCCGTAAATACGAGGCCGCCCTTAAGAATATTCACCATATCGTAGAATTCGAGCCTGTGCATCGTAAAGTACTCCCATCCGAGCCCCGTCTTTTCGAACTGCTCTTTCGGGAATATCCCCTGATAGCCCATATTGTGCACTGTCAGGACGGTCCTTATGCCTTTGTAGAACCTGTCCCTGCCCAGCATCTCCTCTTTCAGGTATACCGGAACGAGCGCCGTCTGCCAGTCGTTGCAGTGGATCACGTCGGGCTTGAACTTCATCTCTTTCGCCATCTCAAGCACTCGCCTCGAGAAGAATACGAACCTGTCGAGGTTATCGCCGTAATCCCCGGACTTCTCGGCGTAAAGGTTGTCCCTCATAAAATACCCGTCGTTCTCCACGAAATGGACCGGCACTTTGCCCGCAAGCATGGCCTTCGCGCCCTTGACCTTGACGCATTTATATTTTGGCGTAATGACCCTGACATCCGCACCCGCCTTCTGCAGCGCTACCGGAAGGCTGCCGGCAACATCCGCCAGCCCGCCCGTCTTCGAGAAAGGTTCCACTTCGCTCGACGCGAAAAGCACCTTAAGCTTCTTCCTGCTCGCCATATCAGGCAGCCTCCAGCCAGTTTTCGCCTACCTTGACCTGCACCTTTACGGGGACGTTAAGCTTAACTACCTGCTCCATCCTCTCCTTCACAAGCTCGCGCATCTGCTTCACTTCCTCCGGCGGTACCTCGAATATGAGCTCGTCGTGCACCTGCAGCAGCATCTTCGACTTCAGTTTCTTCTCGTTCATCACGTTAAATATATTTATCATCGCTATCTTTATCAGGTCCGCGGCCGATCCCTGTATCGGCGCGTTTATTGCCGCACGCTCGGCAAACTGCCTTACCGAGTTGTTCCTGCTATTTATCTCCGGCAGGTACCTGCGGCGGTTAAGGATGGTCGTGACATAACCGTCATTTCGCGCCTCCTCGACGAGGTCGCCGAGGAAGGCCTTCACTTTACCGTACTTCTCAAAATACGCGTCTATGAAATCTTTCGCCTTCGATATCTCTATCTTGAGCTCCTTCGAGAGCCCGAACGGGCTCATCCCGTAAATGATGCCGAAATTCACCGTCTTCGCTATCGAGCGCATCTCGGGCGTTACATCACCTTCCTTCACGTCGAATATAAGTGATGCCGTATGCGTATGGATATCCCGGCCGCTTTCGAACGCCTTCAGGAGTTCCGGGTCCGCCGAGAAATGCGCGAGTATCCT
>JAKLIT010000037.1 GCA_022709465.1 Candidatus Omnitrophota bacterium
CCTGTCCGCTGCGCCTGTGTTATTTACGGTCCCGGAGCCCGATAGGGATCCTATCGTTTGGCTGAAATTGTTCAAGGATAGCGTCGCTCCGGACGCAATTGTCACGTCGGAGCCGGCGCCGAATGCCTGCGTCGCTATGCCGGCTTTCAACGTGCCCGCATTAACCGAGGTAGCGCCGGTATAGGTGTTCGCGCCGCTAAGGGTAAGAGCCCCGTCATCATTTTTGCTCAACGATACCAAGTCACTAATGACGTCCTGTACGGACATATTCCCGTCGCCGGACATAGAGAGATTGTGCGCTCCTCCGACCGTGCCGGTTATAGTGAGGTTGCCGGCTTCCGAATAAATGGTCGTATCGCCCGCCAGCGTTATGCTGCCGGAGATGGTATTATTATCGCCGTTGCTGACGATAGCGCCCAGATTCGACGGGCCGGTACCCTGCACAGAAATGATATTGTTATCGAGTGTCACATCCGCAATGTCCTCGTAGAGGACCAGCGTGGCATGATCGGCGATGGTCACGTCGCTGCATGCACCGAGCGCGTCCGTGCTGGAGGTTATAATGCCTCCGGCATTGATGACGGTGCTTCCGGTATATGTATTAGTTCCCGAAATATACAATCCGCCGGTACCGTTCTTTATCAGGTCGCCGGTGCCTATGCCGATGCTACCCTCGACGGATACGTCGCTCTCGCCGGTAAAAGTAAGGCCATAATTATTCTCGCTGGTGATATCCCCGGTTAAAGTCAGCGTTCCCGTGATGGAGCCTATCGTCGTGTCCGCAGCAGTGACAACATCTCCCGATATGGTGTTATCGCCTCCCGCGTTGTTTATGGCCCCGATGTCGGTTGGCCCGTCTCCCTCGACATTAATATCATTAGCGATCGTTACGCTTCCTGCATCGTTGCCTACCGTACCCAGGAGCAACGCGGCCGCATCGTTGATCGTGACCGCCCCTGTCCCGAGCGCACCGTCTTCCTTTATATCTATTGAACCGGCGTTTATCGTCGTGCCGCCGGAGTAGGTGTTGGTACCTTCAAAATTCGTGGTACCGGTGTTGTTATGCTCAACCTTTAGGCCGCCCGTAAGGTTAATCCCGAAGTCATAGTCCTCGTCTGTATGGTTAAATTTAAGGGTCGCGGTGCCGCTGCCCCCGTTAATGGCTGCGGCGCTTAAAGTGCCTGCCGCGGCGCCTGCGCCGATATTAATAATGCCGATGGAACCGGCATCATCCGCGACCGTTACGGTCCCCGCTCCGCCCGCCACACTGACCGCGCCTCCGGCAGAGACCGTAAGATTTCCTTCGCCGGAATTACCCACATACAGTCCGGCGGAATTTGCCCAAGTAGAGCCTGCGCCGGTAACGGTAACCGTACCCGTGGCATCGGCGCCATGGCCGATTATACCCGTAGAATCGCTCGCGTCCGCTCCGCTCGATATATCCAGCGTTCCCGTGTCCCAGCATCCGACATACAGGACATCCGTAATCGTGAATGCGGATCCGTTGCCGGTGACGGTTAACGAACTGGACGATCCCGAATTGGAGCCTATAAAACCGGTATAAGCGCTAACACCGCCTCCGGCAGAGACGGTCATTGTGCAGTCCTCATCATAACCTATATACATATCGCTTGTGGTCGCCAAAGAAGAGCCGGAGCCGGTAACGGTAATGTCGGACGCGGAGCCGGAACTAGTACCGAAGAAGCCGCTGCTGCCCGTGATCGAACCGCCGTCGGATACAGTAACGGTGCCGTTACCGGAATATCCAAAATACAGGTCACGGCCTGCCAATCTAGAGCCGGAGCCGGTAACGGTCAGAATACCCACGGAACCGGCATCACGCGCAACATACACGTCGGTAGTGTCCGTGACCACGCCCCCGGCGGAAACCGTAAGGGTGCCGTTACCGGAATAGCCGACATAAAGATTTGCGGCATTTGCCAAGGTTGAGCCGGAACCCGTAACGGTGAGGACGCCTGACGCACCGGCGTCTTCGGAGGCAATAAATATCCCCCCGTTCGATACCGTAAGGTCGCCTCCATTAGAGACGGTCAGGGCGCCCGTGGTGGTCTTGCCTATTACCATCCCCCATGTATTAGTCCAGGTTGAGCCGGAACCTATATTCAGGACGCCTGTAGTTGCGCCGGAAAAATTGGTCCAGCTCGTGCAACCGCCGACATAGTTCTCGAGGGTAACATCGTAGCTGTTTAAGTCGAATACGGTCTCATATCCGAGCGAAGTGGTATATCCTGAGAGGTCTATGGTCCCGGGGGAAGAACTTTCGTTGAACGTGATACTTCCCGATACACCGCTTGTGTTCAGATCATCGATCGCATCGCTCAGGGAACCATCGCCGCTTGAATTATAGTTCGTTACGGTGAAAGAATCCGCATGGGCAGGCATGATTAACATAAGAAGAGCAGCGGCAAAAGCAAACGACAGGCAAAAAACAAAAATAATTCGATTACGTTTATGCATTGGCAACCCCTCCTCTATTCGTAATGTCCACATTATATATGTCATTTTCCTTACGGGCAATCGAATAATCATTGCCGACAGGGGCGCTACTTGATAGAATAATGGCAAATATGGACAAGATCAAAGTCGGGGTCATAGGGGTCGGGCATCTCGGGCAGCATCACGCGCGCATATACGCGGACATGGAAGGCGTGGAGCTGGCCGGCATATGCGATACGGACGCGAAGCGCGCGAAGGAGTTCGCCCGCAAGTATAAAACGACGGCGTTCTCGGATTACATGGAGATGTTCGGCGTAGTCAATTGCGCGTCGGTCGTAGTCCCCACGGATTTCCATTACCATGTCGCGAAGGACTGCCTCCAGAACGGGATATCCGTGCTGATAGAGAAGCCGATGACGAAGTTCGTCGGAGAGGCCGAGGACCTGCTTGCCATCGCTAAAGGAAAGGGCCTGACCATACAGGTCGGCCACATCGAGAGGTTCAACGCGGCTGTCCGCGCGCTCGATGAGATCCCCGGCAATGTCCGATTCATAGAGTGCCACCGCCTCGGGCCGTTCAAGAAACGCGCGCTCGACGTCGGCGTAGTGCTAGACCTCATGATACACGATATAGACATCATACTCGCTCTCGTCAGGTCGGAGATCATCTCGATTGACGCGGTAGGCGTGAATATCCTGACGGGCCATGAAGACCTCGCGAATGTCAGGATACGCTTCAAGAACGGCGCCGTCGCGAACCTGACCGCGAGCCGCGTGACCGACAAGGAGATGCGCAAGATACGGCTCTTCAAGGATGACTGTTACATATCGCTCGATTACATAAAACAGGAATCGGTCATTTACCGCAAGATAAACAACAGGATAACCGGAAAGCTCATAAATATCAAAAAGGAAGAGCCCCTGAAGAAGGAGCTTGAGGCGTTCATCTCATGCCTGAAGACCGGCGAGCGGCCGCTCGTCTCCGGCGAGGAAGGCCGCGACGCCCTGAAGATAGCCCTGCAGATAGAAAACGCCATAAAAGAGAACTTGAAGACAAATGCCTAAGAAGATATTCGTCATCGCCGGGGAGGCCTCCGGCGACCTCCATGGCTCTAACCTCATATCCGAGATAAGGAAGATCTCCCCGGATACCGCGTTCGTCGGCATGGGCGGGCCGCTGATGGCCAAGGCCGGGCTCCGCTCTCTCCAGGATATCAGTGAGCTCTCGGTCATAGGCCTCGGCGAGGTCATTGCCAGTTTAGAGAAGTTCAAAAGCGCCTTTCGCCTGCTCGCCGGCAAGCTTGACAGCGAAAAACCCGATTGCGTCGTGCTGATAGATTACCCTGAATTCAACCTGCGCTTCGCGCGCGAGGCGAAAAATCGCGGCATCCCCGTGGTCTACTACATAAGCCCGCAGATATGGGCATGGCGCAGGGGCCGCGTCAAAGACGTAAAAAAATACGTCGACAGGATGCTGGTCATCCTCGGTTTCGAGAAGGATTTTTACGCGAAATACGGCGTGGAGGCGGAATTCGTCGGGCATCCCCTTCTCGATTCGGTGGTAACTTTGTCTTCGAGGGCTGAGTTCCTCCGGCGGCACGGCCTCGACGCCTCAAAGAAGACCGTGGCACTGCTCCCCGGCTCACGCCGCACAGAGGTAGAGAAGAACCTGCCGCTAATGGCTGAGGCCGCCGAGCTTATCGGCGAAAAGCTCGGCAACAACGTGCAGTTCATGGTCGCGAAACCGGGCGGCATGGATGCCAACCTCTATGAGGAGACCCTCGGGATGGAGGGCTTCAGGCCGGAACTCATCGAGGATGAGACCTACGATTGCGTGAACGCGGCGGACCTCGTGCTCGTCGCGTCGGGCACGGCAACGCTCGAGACGACGATCCTCGAAAAACCCATGGTCATAATCTACAGGGTGTCGTTGCTGACCTGGCTGTTCGGCAAACTGCTCGTAAGGATACCGCATATCGGGCTCGTGAATATTGTCGCCGGAATCAGGATAGCCCCGGAGTTCGTCGGTTTCCGCATAAGCCCTTCAGCGATAGCGAATGAAGCGGTCTCTATACTCCAGTCCCCCGCCCGCAGTGAAGGCATGAAGACCCATCTCGCCGCCATAAAGGATAAGCTTGGGGGGCCCGGCGCAAGCAGGCGCGCCGCAGAAGCGGTATTAAAAATAATACTCTGATAGAAGTTCGACAGGATGGACGATCTTTGCGGACGTGAATTGGGCTATCTGCGTCTTACATGAACCACAAGCCGTAACGACGTAATCGGCGCCGGATGACTTTATCCCATTAAATAGCTTACCGCCTATCGATACCGACATGTCGTAGTTCTCGTTCCTGAGGCCGAAGGTGCCGGCCATGCCGCAGCATGAATCGTCCATTTTTATTATAGATATGCCCGGTATGAGCTGGACCAGCGATTCCTGCAGCCCGCCGATCTCCTGCGCTTTCAGGTGGCACGGCGTGTGGAAGACGACGGCCTTGTTCGAGGACCTGAAGTTCGTGTTCATGCCGCCCTCGTTCAGCAGGATCCAGAGGTATTCATGTATATCGTACGTGTTCTGGGATACAAGGACCGCCTCGGGCGTAGACAATAACCTCGGGTAATCCTCCTTCAGCGCGAGGCCGCAGCTCGGGCAGCTTGTGATAACATCGTAGCCGGCCTTTACCTTCTCGTATAGCTCCCTGATATTAGCGGATATCTCCTTCTTTGTCCCTGCAATATTCCCCGACGATATTCCCGGCATCCCGCAGCACCTCTGCCCGGCAAGGATCACCGATACGTTGTTCTTTTGAAGGACCTTTATTACCGCGGCGCCTTCGCCTTCGGCGTTGAAAAGGTCTACATAACACCCCGTGAAATATACGGCCTTCCTCGCCGCGAGCGCGCCTCCGGATTTTCCAACCGGCAGTGCCCGCCCCGACGGGACGGGAAGCGACCTCCTGCTGTCCAGGCCGAACATGAGCTCCGACAGGAATTTACCGGGGGCCGAACCGAGCAATATCTTCGCGAGGCCCGGCATCTTCGCCGGTATGGAGCAGAGCAGGCGCACCTTCTCGAGCGCCGATTGCGAAAATCCCACCCCCCATTCCTTTACGTATATCTCTTTTGCCATCGAGCATACCTGCGACATGTCGGCGCCGGTCGGGCATTCGACGCGGCATGACCTGCAGTTGATGCAAAGGTCAAGCAGGCCTTTTATCGCGGGATCCTTCAGCAGTTTCGCGTCGAGTTCTCCGGTCATTATGCCTTTTATGACCGCGGCTTTCGCGCGCGGGGACGCGAACTCCTGCGGGAGTATCGCGTTTACCGGGCAGGTGTTCCTGCAGAGGCCGCACGCGTGGCATCTCTCGACCTCTTCCCTGACCGCCTCCGAATCGAACGCCGTGCCGGTAACCGCGTATTTTGTGCCGGCGTCGTATACGAGGTCGTGCGCTACCTTCTCCTCCTTGCCTATCTTCTTACCGGGATTCAATATTCCCTTCGGGTCGAATATATCTTTTATAGCGCGGAACATCTGGTAGAGCGGGCCGAACTGCTTCTTCATGTAAGGCACCCTCAATATCCCGTCGCCATGCTCGGCCGATACGGAACCTCCGAGCGCTATGACCATCCTGTAAAAATCGTCCGCCATGTTGTCCATCTTGACGAGGTCGGCCTTGTCCTTCATGTCCATAAGCGGGCGAATGTGCATATTGCCGTCACCGGCATGCCCGTAGACGCACGCTTCGACCCCGTAATGCCCGAATATCGCGTATGCGCCCATCACGAACTCGTCGAGGTCCTCCGGGGGTACTATCGCGTCCTCAATGAACGGTATCGGGCGCTTCTTCCCTTTTACCCTGTTCATTATCGGGACCGCCGCGCGCCTTACGGCCCATAGCCGGTCGCGTTCTTCCGGCTCTTTTGCGACGGATGACGCGTTCTTTATCATCGATATGCGTAGGTCTATATCAGCGTCGTCCGCGCCCTCAAGGTCCACGAGCAGCGCGCCTTTGGCGTCTTTCGGCAGCATCGACTTCACGGAAGGCTCCGCTTCCCTCGCGAGTTTTATGAACGATTCGTCCATGAACTCGATCGCGGAGGGCTGGGCGGGCTGCAACCCTGATATCGTATCTGCGAGTTCCGATATTCCCTTGAGTATGATCATGACCGACGCGGTGCTCTTCGGCAACGGCGCGAGCCGCAGTTTCGCTTCGGTTATGACGGCGAGCGTCCCCTCGGAACCTATCATCAGTTTCACGAGGTCCGGCGTGCCGCGGCCTGCTGCCCCGGAGACATTATACCCGCTCGAGGCCCTCCTGACCTTAGGGGAATATTTCTTTATATTCTCCTCGTTCTCCCTAAAGAGGGCTGAGAGCGGCTCCGATAACTGCTTGATGGCGGACCCCGGCTTAAGCCGGACGATGCTGCCGTCGGACATGACGACCTCGAGCTCGTCGCACCAGTCCGAAACGCTGCCGTATTTGACGGAATGCGGGCCGCCGGAATTGTCGGCTATCATGCCGCCTATAGTGCAGTAATCGCCGCTCGACGGGTCGGGAGGGAAGAACATCCCGTATTTTGCGAGGTATCTGTTGAGGCTGCCGTATACGACGCCCGGCTGGACGATCACCGAATCGCCGCCATTGTAATCTACTATCCTGTTGAGGTATTTCGTGAAATCGATTATTATCCCGTTTCCGACGGCCTGCCCCGCAAGGCTTGTGCATGCGCCGCGCGCGGTGACAGGGATATTGTTCCGGTAGGCAAACTTGAGCGTCTCGCTGACGTCATGCTTGTCTTTCGGGAAGACGACGCACTTTGGCTTGATCTTGTAGATGGAAGCGCCGAAGGAATATATCTGGCGGGTAAGTTCGTCCGAAAGGACGTCCCCTTTGACGGCCTTTTTCAGCTCTTTATCCGATAATGTCATTTCGATACTGGCAGTGTCACAAGCGCGTGCGGGACGATATAGATCTTTGCGTCCCTGCCGCGGGTGGCGAACGCGTATTTAAGCGCCTCGTCCATGTCCTTGAACGGGATCATCTTCATGTTCCTGACAAGCCCGGGGAACTTCGTCCCGACCATCGCGCAATCGGCGAACATCAGGGACTTCGCGACCGCGTACGCCCTCTGCTCGCCGGCGAGGCAGTTCTTTCCTTTCATCTTTCGGACGATCTCTTCGGCGCTCTTCGACCTCATCATCGCCCCGTAAAACCTCTTTTCGCCGAGGCCCCTGCCTATGCCGTCCTCGCATGTCGCGGGTATAAGTATAAGCCCGCCTTTCCTGATGACCGGCTTCTGCGTGTTGGTCAGGTATGTCAGCGCGCGCGAGGCCTGGTATATGTTCACGTCCTTCGGCCAGCCGACGCCGCAGATCACGATATCGGCGGGCTCGTCGACCTTCACCCTGTAATAGAGCATCGCGTGTTCGATGCCCTTGTAGAACGCGAGCTGCGGCTCTCCGGCAGTCGCGAATACGGTGCGTCCTGGCTCGTCGTTCATCACGTTTATTATGAATTTCAGCTTCGCTATGCAGGCAACTTCCATGATCCAGCGGTGGAACGGGTTGTCTTTTATGACACCGGGCTTCGCGCCGGGCCTATCTATGAATTTCGGGGAATGGGTGAACCTTATCGTCTCCTCGCCGGCCATTCCGATGCTTAAGGTCTCGGGGCCGCCGGAGAAACCCGCGTGCAGGTGCGGTTCTATCACTCCTATGGATATGACGTGGTCGTTATAGAGGAGCTCCTTGTTCACTACGGCAGGCACGCCGTTGGCCACATACCCGAGATGCGTGAGCTTCGCCGGATCCGACGGGTCGTGCACCTTTATCTTTATGCGCCTGACTATCTCCTTTCCGAAAGCTGCCACGAGGTCCTCTTTTGCGGGCGGGGTAAGCATGCCGACGGCCATGAATATCGTGACGCTCTTGTCCTTGACCCCTCCCCTCGCGAGCTCCTCGAGGACGATAGGCAATATGAGTTTCCTCGGGCATACGCGCGCGAGGTCCGGGACGACGATCGCGACGGTGTCGCCCGGCGAGACGATGTCCTTCAGGCGCGAGCATCCCATGGGGCTGAGCACAGCGTCCCTGATTATCCGTGTCTCGCTCTTCTTGATATGGGCGCGTTTCGGATGAAGGACCCCGAGGAGGTTCCTGTCGGGGACCGAAACGTCTATCTGGGTTTTGCCGTAAGGTATCTTGATCTTCATAACGTGCTGATATTATACCAGTTAAGCCCCATACTGTCGACTATTTTTGGATAAATACCATGACATCCTGGGAGATTATGTCGGCCAGGAGACGCATCCGGCCTTTGGGAGGGTCGTATACTTTTATGACGTCCTCATACTTAGCAAAGGACGGCGCGAGGGCCCTGAACGAGTTCGAAAACGACTCTATGAGGCCCTTGTTGAAGAAGGTGTTCTCGCTGTCCGGGAAGACCGCGAGGTAGAAGATGTTCGCCTCGACGAGGTCCTGGAAAAAATGCGTGCCGAACGACAGTTCCGGCGCATAGTCCGCTTCGGTGAACGCGAGTTCCCCGAGGATGGCGATATTGTTTATCTCCGAGAAGGATACCGGCACCCCGAGCGACGGCGTGGTCGTGCCCCACCTGCCGGGGCCGATCAAAAATGACGGCAGGATATCCCTGTCGGTTATCGTCCTGTTTATCTCTCCTATCGCGCGCGCGACATCATACTTCGACGCGAGCGGAAGGGCGCTGTACTTGTGCGGGTCTATGTATATTATCCTGCCGACCGGCTGGGCGATGTTCCCGCCGAGGAAAGAGCCCCTGGACATGAGAAGGACTTTGTCGTTCTCTACCGCTTTCGGGAATTCGACCTTCCTGGTGCCCAGCCCCTTGGCCTGCAAGGGGCGGCACTGCAGCAGGTTTATCCGGAACTCCCTGCTGTTCTTGAAATTGACCGTGAACTCTATATCGAGCGGATAACCGTAATGGCGCTCGAGGCACTTCAACGCCTTCTGCATGACCTCGCCGAACTGCGTCTCGGTGAAAAGCCTGTCGAAGGTCAGCACCCAGAACTCCTCGCCGGGCCTCCCGAGCTCTTCCATCCTGTGGGAGGCTTCGTAATCCTTGACGCCTGAAAATTCGAGGTTGACGTCCACGCCCTGCGCGAGCAGCTTCCGCAGCGGCACCGTCTCGAGTTTGTTCTCTTTTATGTTGAGCACGTCGATGTCATGCTGGGAGAACCTCTGGATGTCCTTTGCGCCGGCCTGCGGTTTCGCCAGCGGCATGTCGAGCGCGGCTATCCTCGGGTAATCGCCTTCTACCCGGTTTACCGCGCGCGTCCCGAGCCCGACGACTATGCGCAGCATGCCCGCCTTCGGGTCCATCTGGCTGTTCCACACGAAAGTATTGTACGATATGCCTACTCCGGCCATGTCTGGGAAAAAATAATCCGCATGGTAAGCGCCGGATACCCTCTGGACCAGCAGGGCCATCTGTTCGTCGGAGAGGTCGAGGCCGCGCTGGTGCCTGTAGGCGAGCGCGTCCTTGTTCATCGTGCTTGCGTAGACGCGCCTGACCGCTTCGGTGAATTTCGCGTACCTTTCCTCCGGTGTCCCCTGGTTCACGAGGAATATGCTCTCGTATTTGCCTGCGAACGCGTTCCCGAAACTGTCTTCGAGCAGGGAACTCGAACGCACTATTATCGGGGACTGGCCGTAATATTCGATGAGCTGCCGGAACTGCTCCTTTATCTCCTCGGGAAAAACACCCGCGAGCATCTTTTCGCGCAGCGATTCCGCGACGGTGAAATAGCCGTCCTTCGTCTTCTGCTCCATCCTGAGCTTCCACCATCCGTTCTCTACCATATACGTATAGAAAACGTCGGATCCGACATAGAACGAGTCGTGCGGCTCGAAATACCCGCCCATGCCAAGCGAGCGCTCTTTCATGAGCATGCTCCTCGCGAGAAGCATGCCTACGGCCTTGCCTCCGATGAAACCCGTGCCTATCATCTTCGATTTGACGGCCAGCAGGTCCTCGAGCGAGAAGTTCCGCTCCGACAGCGCGAGGAGTTTTTCCTCCCGCGCGATCATTATCTTGCAGAGGTGCCGGAGCATCTCTTTCTTCTCGTCCTGTGAGCCCGCCTTAAGCGCGAGGTCCTCGGCTTTCATGAAGAGCCGGTCCCAGTAATCGAGGTTCCTGCGCGTGCTCTTCATCCCTTTCTTCAGTATATCCGAGAAGAGCCGCGCGGTATCGGCGCTGTTGGCTATCGGGACGAAACGGTCGCGGCTTATCAGGTGCGGAAGGAACATCGTCGGTGAATACCTGTTCCAGACCTTCAGCGGGTGGACATAATACCTGCCCTCGTATTCGTAGACGTCTATAAGAAGCTGGGTTATCTCGCGTATGCGGGCGACCGTCCTGAAGGAGTGCTTGTTGCGCAGTATCGAGAAATAAGCGATCGTGTTCATCTCGTAAAGGTACGGGCACATTATCTTGAAGAAGTTGCCTATCATCAGGTCGTTGGCCCATGCAGGCAGCAGGTCGGAGAGGCAGTCGAAGACGTAATAAGCGCCTTCGCCGTGTTCCTTTATTATGCCGTTGAGTTTCGTGGAGAAGGACTCGAAGCCCTCATACGCGTCGAGCTTGTAAGCGAGGATGCCCTTCGTTTGCTCGAGAAGGGGTTTGTGGCTGGCAAACCTTATATATATGACCTTCTTCTCTTCTTCGAGCGCCTTCCTGACGAACGGGGCGAGGAAATGCTGGTAATCCCTGATATCGTCGATCTGCCATACGACATTATCGCCGATCCTCAGGCCGGTAATCACCTTATCGAGCCCTTTCAATCCCGTGCTTATTGCCACAAGGCCTCCGTATAAAAAACAAACAAGGGCGCCCGTTGGGACGCCCTTGTCCTTGTTATATGCGCGGCGGCTGTCAGACCAGGCCCTGGTCTATCATGGCGTCCGCCACCTTCACGAATCCGGCGATATTCGCGCCTTTCACGTAATTTACGGAATTGCCTTCTTTGCCGTATTTCACGCACTGTTCGTGTATAGCTATCATTATGTCGTGGAGCCTCTCGTCGACTTCCTTGCG